>JAICSG010000917.1 GCA_025937035.1 Thermoanaerobaculia bacterium
CCACCCGCCGCAGGTACTCGGGGTCATGGGCGCGCAGGATCTCCCCCTCGGTCGCCGCGTGCGGGACGATCAGGTCCCCGGGCGCCACGATCCCCTCCGCCAGGACCCGCTCCCGCAGCCGGCTGTACTTCTCCATGGGAAAGCGGTGGCCGTCGGGCAGGGGGAGGACGAAATGGTCGCAGTAGAAGGCCTTCACGGGTGGGGATTATCCCCGCGATCGGCGGGTCGTGGCGGGCTCAGGCGACATTCTGCATCTTGTTGGCGAAGTCCCGGCCGGCGGTGGGCGGAGGCAGCGGCCTCCCATCCTCTTTGTAGATCGCGATGGCCTCCTCCACGATCTGGCACAATTGGTCGAAGACCTCGCGCTCGTCCTGGCCGTGGCAGCCTCCGTAGATCAGCCCGGGAGAGCTGCCGACGAAGCACTGGTCCTCCTCCGACCACTCAACGATCTTCGCGTATCGGGCGCTGTCCGTCATGACTTCGACTCCTTGATGGCCGTCGCGACGGCGCGAATCTGATAGTGCTTCGCATCGTCGCTGAGGGCTCCTGATATTGTAATCGGTTTCGCTATCTTGGGATGAGCATAGTTCCGGTGACTGCCCTTGCCTCCCCGGTTGACGAAGCCCGCCCGCTCCAACTCGTTCACGAGGTCTCTGATCTTGGAAGGCACGATATCTCCTGGCTCATCCTGGTTCCTCTTTTTGAGAAGGAGAAATTTTACCCGAGTTTCGATGCAGATCGGAGCCGGTGCGCCGCCTCTGATACCATCTTTCCCCTCGACACGGAGGTGCCATGCTGGCCCAACAGATTCCCGCCATCCAGTCCGCGCTCGCCGAGGCCGGCGTCGACGGCTGGTTCTTCGCCTCCTTCCAGCAGAACGATCCCCTGGGGATGTCCCTCCTGGGGCTTACGGGTGAGGGGAAGCTCGTCACCCGCCGCTGCTACTACCTGATCCCCCGGGAGGGGGAGCCGAAGAAGCTGGTCCATGCCATCGAATCGGGCATGCTCGACCATCTGCCCGGACCGAAAACGGTCTACAACACCTGGCAGGGGCACCGCCAGGAGGTCGCCAACCTCGTCTCCGGGTACCGCCGGCTGGCCGCCCAGTACAGCCCGAACAACGAGATCCCCACCGTCTCGCGCCTGGACGCCGGCACCTTCGACCTGCTGCGCGCCGCCGGGGTCGAGGTGGTCTCCTCGGCCGACCTCGCCCAGCGCTTCGTGGCCACCTGGACGCAGGAGCAGCTCGAGGGGCACCGCCGCGCCAACGTCCACCTCCACCGCATCGTCCTGGAGGCCTTCCAGCGGGTGTCCGAGGCGCTCCGCCGCGGCGACCAGATCGACGAGTATGCCGTCCAGCGCTTCATCCTCGATTCCTTCGAGACGGCGGGCCTGTGGGCCGAGTCGGACCCCATCGTCGGGGTCAACGCCCACAGCGCCGATCCCCACTACCAGCCGGGACCGGATCACTCGGCGTCCATCCGCAAGGGGGACTTCCTGCTGATCGATCTCTGGGCCAAGGAGAAGGCGGCGGACAGCGTCTACGCCGACATCACCTGGTGCGGCGTCTGCGCCGCCTCCCCCACCGACAAACAGCAGGAGGTCTTCTCCGCGGTGGCCGGAGCCCGCGACGCCGCCTGGGAGCTGGTCCGCGGCCGCTTCCCCCATCAGCCCATCCACGGCTTCGAGGTGGACGACGCCGCCCGCGAGGTGATCCGCAAGGCCGGCTATGGCGACCTCTTCATCCATCGCACCGGCCACTCGATCGGCGTCACGGACCACGGCCAGGGGGCCAACATGGACAACCTGGAGACGCACGACACCCGCCTGCTGCTGCCGATGACCGGCTTCTCGATCGAGCCGGGCATCTACATCCCGGGCGATTTCGGCGTCCGCCTGGAGATCAACGTGGCCCTCACCCAGGAAGCCCCCGAGATCACCGGCGCCGATCCCCAGCGCGAGCTCCTCCGTCTGCTCGCCTGATCGATCCGGCGCGATGCTACGCTTTCGGCGATGGACACCGAGCGGCTCCGGAGCGAAGACCTCACCTGCGACCCGTTCTCGCGCCGTTCCCAGAGCCGGTTGGCCGGCGAGATCAGCCCGCCTCTCGAAGGGGTGGACGAGGAGAAGGCGGAGGAGCTGTGCGCGGGCATCGCCCGGGGCCTGCTCGGCGACTTCGCTCCCGCCCTGCTCCTGCTCCCCGGCACGGAGCGGCGGCGGGCTCAGGCGCTCCTGGCCTATACGTACGGGCTCTTCGATTTCGCCCGCCAGGGTGGGCTCGAAGGGGAGAAGCTGGCGCAGATCAACCGCTGGGAATTCACCCTGGAGGCCGCCTTCGCGGGGGAGCGCA
>JAICSG010000833.1 GCA_025937035.1 Thermoanaerobaculia bacterium
CAGGCCAGCGCCACCCTGTTCGCCACTCTGCTGGGTGCCTTCATGACCCTCCTCGGGAGGGTGAGCGGCCGCGACGACCAGGTGGTCGGCTCGCCCGTGGCCGGCCGCTCCCGGGAAGAGCTGGAGCCTCTGATCGGCTTCTTCGTCAACATGCTGGTGCTGCGCGGCGAGGTCGCCGGAGACCCGCCGTTTCCCGCCCTGCTGGCCCGGGTGCGCGAGGAGACCCTGGAGGCCTACGCCCACCAGGACCTGCCGTTCGACCGCCTGGTGGAGGAGCTGCGCCCCGAGCGGAGCCTGGCCGTCCATCCGCTCTTCCAGGTCATCTGCGTCTTGCAGAACGCGCCGATGGGCGCCGTGGAGCTCCCCGGCCTCTCCTTCTCCTCGCTGGCGCCGGAGGTGGCCGCCACCCGCTTCGACCTCGAATTGCAGGCCGTGGAGCTGCCGGACGGCTCCCTGTCGGCCGCCTTCATCTACAGCACCGACCTCTTCGACGCCGCCACCGCCGAGCGCCTCTCGGGGGCCTGGCGGGTCCTCCTCCACGCCCTGGCCGAAGATCCCGCCCAGAGGCTCTCCGAGCTGCCGCTGCTGCGGCCGGAGGAGCTCCACCAGCTCCTGGCGGAGTGGAATCCGGCGCCCGCGCCGGCCCCCGCCCTCCGCTGCCTGCATCAGCGCTTCGAGGCCCAGGTGGACCGCGCCCCGCGGGCTCCGGCGGTGACGGTGGCGGGCGCCGCCGGCGCGCCGCTCACCTACGGCGAGCTGGACGCCCGGGCCAACCGCCTGGCCCGCCATCTCCAGGCCCACGGCGTGCGGCCGGGGGACCGCGTCGCCCTGCTGCTGGAGCGCTCGGCGGAGCTGGTGGTGGCCATCCTGGGCGTGCTCAAGGCCGGCGCCGCCTACGTGCCGATCGATCCCGCCTACCCGGCGGAGCGCGTCGCCTTCCTTCGCGAGGACAGCGGCGCCGCCCTCCTGATCACCGAGCAGGACCTGGAAGCGCTCGATTCCTACTCTTCCGAGAGGCTGGGCCTCTCCCTCGATCCGGACCTCCCGGCCTACGTGATCTACACCTCCGGCTCGACCGGCACCCCCAAGGGGGTGGTGGTCACCCACGCCAACGTCGACCGCCTCTTCACGGCCACCGACCCCTGGTTCGGCTTTGGCCCCGAGGACGTCTGGACCCTCTTCCACTCCTACGCCTTCGACTTCTCGGTCTGGGAGCTCTGGGGGGCCCTGCGGTACGGCGGCCGGCTGCTGGTGCTCTCCTTCCTGGAGAGCCGCGATCCCGCGGGCTTCCACGATCTGCTGCGGGAGGAGCGGGTCACCGTGCTCAACCAGACCCCGTCCGCCTTCCGCCAGCTCGTCTGGGCCTCGGAGGAAAAGCCCGCCGACCTCGCCCTGCGCTACGTGATCTTCGGCGGCGAGGCCCTGGAGCCGGCCTCCCTCGCCCCCTGGATCGCCCGCCACGGCGACCGGCGGCCCCGGCTGATCAACATGTACGGCATCACCGAGACCACCGTCCACGTCACCTACAGGCCGCTGGAGGAGGCGGACCTCGCGGCGGGGAGCCGCATCGGCCGGCCGATCCCCGACCTCACCGTCCACCTGCTCGACGCCTTCCTGCGGCCGGTGCCCCTGGGGGTGCCGGGGGAGATCCACGTCGGCGGCGCCGGGCTCGCCCAGGGGTATCTCGATCGCCCCGGTCTCACCGCAGAGCGCTTCGTCCCCGATCCGTTCTCGGGGACACCCGGCGCCCGCCTCTACCGCTCGGGCGACCTCGCCCGCCGGCGGCCGGACGGCGATCTCGAATACCTCGGCCGCATCGACCACCAGGTCAAGCTGCGGGGGTACCGCATCGAGCTCGGCGAGATCGAGAGCGCGCTCGCCCGCCACCCCCGGGTGCGCGAGGCCGTGGCCCTGCTGCGCCGCGACCCGGACGGCGACCGCCTGGTGGCCTATGTGGTGCCGCGGGCGGCGGCGGAGGTGGTGGACGCCGCGGACGAGGCGGGCCAGGTGGCCCAGTGGCAGGCCCTCTACGACGAGACCTACGCCCGCGGCCTCTCCGCCGAGAGCGGCGAGGACCCCACCTTCAACCTCCAGGGGTGGAACAGCAGCTACACCGGCCAGCCGATCCCCGCCGGGGAGATGCGCGAGTGGGTCGACGGCACCGTGGACCGGCTGCTGGCCCTGGAGCACCGCCGGGTGCTGGAGGTGGGCTGCGGCACCGGCCTGCTGCTCTTCCGCGTCGCCCCCCACGCCGAGCGCTACCGCGGTCTCGACTTCTCGGCCGTGGCCCTGGCCCAGGTCCGCGCCGGCCTCGACCGGCTCGGCCTCCCCCAGGTCGAGCTGGCGCGGGGCACCGCCGACGACTGGAGCGGCGTCCGCCCCGGCGATTTCGACCTCGTGGTGCTCAATTCGGTCGTCCAGTACTTCCCCGACGTCGACTACCTGGTGCGGGTGCTGGAGGGGGCGGTGGCGGCGGTGGCCCCCGGCGGCGCCGTCTTCGTGGGGGACGTGCGCAGCCTGCCGCTCCTGGAAGCCTTCCACGCCTCGGTCCAGCTCTTCCAGGCCTCCCCCGGCCTCCCCGCCGCCGAGCTGGCCCGCCGCGTGGGGCGCGGCGTGGCGGACGAGGAGGA
>JAICSG010000485.1 GCA_025937035.1 Thermoanaerobaculia bacterium
GACGTCCTGGCCGACGTCAACCGCTTCTTCGAGACCGACGTCGCCGCCTTCCGCAAGGCTGCGGACGCGGCGGGAGCGCGGCTGCTGCCGGATCTGGGGAAGGTGGAGGTGAAGCGGTAGACTCTCCGCCATGACGCAACCCCTCGTCCTCGGCATCGAGACCTCCTGCGACGACACCGCCTGCGCCGTGCTCGACGGCGACGGGCGGGTGCTGTCGTCGGTGGTCTCGAGCCAGCTCGCGGCCCACCGCCCCTATGGCGGGGTGGTGCCCGAGATCGCCTCGCGCGAGCACCTGGCCAACTGGCCGGCGGTGAGCGGCGAGGCGCTGGCGCGGGCCGGGGTCTCCCTGCACGACATCGAGGTGGTGGCGGCGACCCGCGGCCCGGGTCTGGTGGGCGCTCTCCTCGTGGGCCTCTCGATCGGCAAGGCGATCGCCTTCGCCGGCCGCCACCCTTTCCACGCCGTCCACCACCTGGAAGGGCACCTCTACTCCCCATTCCTCCGGCCGCCGGGCGATCCCCAGCCCCCCGAGCCGATGCCGGACCGGTTCGTCGGCCTCGTCCTCTCCGGTGGCCACAGCTCCCTCTTCGCGGTCGAGGAGGGGGCCGTCTCCACGATCGCCGAGACCCGGGACGACGCCATCGGCGAGGTCTTCGACAAGGTGGGGAAGCGGCTCGGCCTCCCCTATCCCCAGGGGCCGAAGGTGGACGAATTGGCCGAGCGGGGCACCCCGGGAGCCCAGCGCTTCCCGGTCTCCCGCTTCGGTGAGACCCTCGACTTTTCCTATTCGGGCCTGAAGAGCCAGGCCCTCCTGGAGATCGAGCGCCTGGAGCGGGCTCTGGGACCGATCGACCTCGGGGCGGGAGGCGAGCCGCCGGAACAGGTCCTCGACCTCCTCGCCGCCTTCCGCGAGTCCGCCGTGGGCCAGGTTCTCGACCGCCTGGAGCGCCTCCACGAGCGGCGACCCTTCTCGCTGCTCGCCGTCTCCGGCGGCGCCGCCGCCAACCGTCTGCTGCGGCGGCAGCTCCCAGTCTGGGCCGAGCGCCACGGCGTCGACCTCCGCCTGGTCCCTCTCGTCTATTCCGGGGACAACGCCGCCATGATCGCCCACGCCGCCCTGCTCCGGCACCGCCGGGGCCTCGTGGACGATCCCTTCGCGGCCGAGGCGGAGAGCCGGATCCCGATCTGAAGGCGAATCCCCACTTTTTCCGAACGAAGATCGGCAAGCTATCCATCTCGCCGTCGATCGTTCTTGCGAGCGGCCCCTGCCTGGAGTAGAATCGTTCTCGTCGGAGGGAGGATTTCCGAATGATCGACGAGATCGACCGCCAGATTCTGAGCATCCTTCAGCAAAATGCCCGGACCTCCAACGCCGAGATCGCCCGGCAGGTGGATATGGCACCGTCCGCCGTGCTGGAGCGCATCCGCCGGCTGGAGGCCCGGGGAGTAATTCAAGGGTATGAGGCGCGGATCAACCCCGAGGCGCTCGGGCTCAACCTGCTCGCCTTCGTCTTCGTGCGCTCCACGGATTTCGACGGCGAGGCGAAGACGGCCGAGCTCCTGGCGAGCATTCCGGAGGTGCTGGAGGCGCACCATATCGCGGGCGAGGACTGCTTCCTCCTGAAGGTGCGGGCGCCCGACGCCAAGACCCTCGGCCGGCTGCTGCGCGAGCGTATCGGCTCGACCGGCTCGGTGCAGTCGACGCGCACCACCATCGTCCTGGAGACGGTCCGCGAGGAGAGCCGGCTCCCCCTGGAGATCCTCCGTCCGGCGCTGGAGGAGGTGCTCGATGCATGATTCATCGCAAGGAGGCACCCTCCGCGCCTCCGCGCTCCAGGTGGCGGTCGCTCTCGGCGCCGTCTACCTGATCTGGGGCTCGACTTACCTCGCGATCCGCTTCGCGATCGAGACGATCCCGCCTTTCCTGATGGCTTCAGCCCGCTATCTCGCCGCGGGCGGAATGCTCTACGTCTGGAGCCGGCTGCGGGGGGCGCCCCGGCCGCGCCTGATCCACTGGCGCTCGGCGGTGCTCCTCGGCGGCCTGCTGCTCCTCCTGGGCAACGGCGGCGTGGTGTGGGCTGAGCAGCGGGTCAGCTCGGGGCTGGCGGCTCTCCTCGTCTCGACCGAGCCGCTCTGGATCGTGCTGTTCGTCTGGATGCGCGACCACGGCCGGCCGGGGGGCCGGGTTCTCGCAGGGCTCCTCCTCGGCTTCACCGGTCTGGTGCTGCTGGTCCGGCCCGGCTCCTCCACCGGAGGCATCGATCTTCTGGGCGTCGCCGCCGTGATGGTGGCCTCGGTGAGCTGGGCCTGGGGATCGCTCCATGGCCAGCGGGCGAAGCTGCCGCCCTCGCCGTTGCTGGGAACGGCCATGCAGATGGTGAGCGGCGGTGGCCTGCTGCTCCTGGCCTCGGCGATCACCGGCGAGCCGGCGCGTTTCCACCTGGCGGCGGTCTCGGCGCGGTCGGCCCTCTCGCTGGCTTACCTGATCGTTTTCGGCGCCCTGATCGCCTTCACCGCCTACGTCTGGCTGTTGAAGGCCGCGCCGCCGGTGCTGGTCTCGACCTACGCCTATGTCAACCCGCTGGTGGCCGTCTTCCTCGGCTGGGCCGTGGCCGGCGAGCCGATCACCCGCGCGACCCTGATCGCCGCGGCGGTGATCCTGATCGGCGTCGCCCTGATCTCCAGCGCCCAGGGGCGCGGGACGGGGAAGCGGGCCGAAGAGAAAAAACCGGTCCCGGAGCCCGAGCCCGTCGCGGCGGCGGAAGAGCTCGAAGCGGAGGTGTGCGCGACGCGGTAGGTCCCTCTCCTGGCCCAGGAATGCGCCCCTCGCGCACCCTGTTTTATGAGTGATGGCCGCCGAGACGCCGAAGCTGCCCGAGATCATCCCCGTCTTTCCGCTGACGGGCTCGCTGCTGTTGCCGGGGAATCTCCTGCCCCTCAACATCTTCGAGCCGCGCTACCGCAACATGGTGGCCGACGCGCTCGAAGGGGACCAGCTCATCGGCATGGTCCAGCCGCTCAACCCCCGGCAGGACAACTGGGTGGCGGCCGCCCAGCAGCCGGAAAACCCCGAGATTTACTCCATCGGCTGTCTGGGCCGCATCGAGGAGCATGAGCTGCAGGACGACGGCCGCCATCTGATCGTCCTGCGCGGGGTCGCCCGCTTCCGCGTCCGTCAGGAGCTGCCGCTCAAGCGCGGCTACCGGCGGGTGGTGGCTGACTACTCCGAGTTCCAGCGGGACTTCGGCGAGCTCAACGTCTTCCTCAATCCTTCCCAGATCATGCGCGCCCTGCGCGCCTTCGGCGAGAAGCACGACCTGGAGTTCGATTACGACCTCCTGGCCAGCGTGCCCGGCATCTCGCTCCTGAACGGCCTCTCCGTGGCCCTCCCCTTCCGCCCGGCGGAGAAGCAGGCCCTGCTCGAGGCGGCCGATCCGGCCGTAAGAGAAGAGCTCCTGCTGACGTTGATGGGGATGGGGATCGAGCCTCTCTCGACCGACGAGTATTACTCGCCCCCGGTCCTCAACTGACGATTTTTTATAGACAATCGGAGATCACAGCCATTTCCCAGATCGACGGCGACATTCGAGGGATCAAAGCGTCCGAGATCCGCGCCCTGGAGCGCACCTACCGCCGCCGCGTCGACCCGCGGCAGGTGGTCTCCCCCGAGCTCGCCCGGCATCTGACCGAGACCTCCCGCCGGCTCAACCGGCAGGTCGGAGTCCTGCTCGGACGCGAAGGCAACGTGCGCAACGTCATCGTGGGGGACGCCCACAGCCTCACCCTCCCCGACATCGGCCGCCTGCGCGGTGGCGTCGGCCGCTTCCGTGGCCTGCGGCTCGTCCATACCCATCTGAAGGGCGAGCCGCTCACCCGCGACGACCTCAACGACCTCGCCCTGCTGCGGCTCGACCTCGTGGCCGCCGTCGAGGTGCTGGACACCGGCCTCCCCGGACGGATCGACCTCGCGCACTTGGCGCCTCTGGGACCGGACGGCCAGAACGGCCACGAGCCCTTCGAGCGCATCCAGGCCCCCGACGTCCACCAGCTCCGTTTCGACGTCGAGGCCACCATGAAGGCCCTGGAGGACGAATTCGCCCGCGTCACCAGCGCCTCGGGCGAGACCGAAAAGGAACGGGCCCTGGTGATCGGCATCGTCCCCGAGGACGAGCACTTCGAGGAGATGCTGGAGCTGGTCCGCTCGGCCGGGGTGGCCGTCGCGGGCACCGTGCGCCAGAA
>JAICSG010001055.1 GCA_025937035.1 Thermoanaerobaculia bacterium
AACAGGCATCCGGCGGCGACCGCGCCGGCGAAGAGGAAGCCGAACAGATTGCGCATCACCAGGATCTCGACAGCCACCAGGAGGAGCCCCACCCCGATCAGGCACCAGCGGGCTCCCTGGCCGGTCTTGCCCAGGGTGAAGCAGAGGGCCGCCGCCACGGAGGGCCCCACCAGACCGCCGGCCAGGACCAGGCCCTGACGGAGCCTCCCGAAGCCGGCGAGGTCGAGGTGGGCAGCCCCGGCGCCGCTGGCCCACATCTCCAGGCGCTGAAACCGGCCGCCGAGCATCAGGGCCGTGAGCCCGTGCCCGAGCTCATGGGCCAGCGTCGACAGCAGGAGGAGCGGCCTCGCGAGGTATTGCCCGAAGGGGATCATATAGAGAGCCAGGGTGACGGCGGCGCTCACCAGGAGCACTTTGCGCGCGACGGCATCCGGCCGCAGGGACGTCGTCAGGTGGCTCTCGTAGGGGATCATGGAAGGCCCAGGGCTCGATTCTACCAGGGACCGCGGGTCGTGATATATCGCCTCCCATGACCACTCCCGACCTCCCCCGCTGCGGCTGGGCCACCTCGGACCCGCTCTATATCGCCTACCACGACGAGGAATGGGGGCGGCCCGTTCACGACGACCGCCGGCTGTTCGAGATGCTGATCCTGGAGGGGGCGCAGGCGGGGCTCTCGTGGATCACCATCCTCAAGCGCCGCGAGGGGTACCGGAAGGCGTTCCATGGGTTCGATCCAGCGCGGATCGCCCGCTACGGCGAGAAGGACGTGACCCGGCTGATGGCCGATCCCGGGATCATCCGCAACCGGGCCAAGGTCGAGGCCACGATCAAGAACGCCCGCGCCTGTCTGGCCTTGCAGGAGGAGGCCGGGGGCTTGAGCCCGTTCCTCTGGCGGTTCGTGGGCGGCGAGCCCAGGGTCAACCGGTGGAAGACCCTGAAGGAGGTCCCTCCCGAGACCCCCGAGTCCAAGGCGATGAGCAAGGAGCTCAAGCGCCGCGGCTTCGGCTTCGTGGGCCCCACCGTCTGCTACGCCTTCATGCAGGCCACCGGCATGGTCAACGACCACATCCTGAGCTGCTTCCTGCGGCAGGGGAGGAGCGCGTAGCCGTCCGGAGTGGTCATGGCCCGCGCGGCCGGATTGGCTATGGACGGCCGCCCCGGCGCCTGGGAAGATTCCTCCCAGCCTGAAGGGAGGATAGCGAGCGATGAGGGCACGCGGCAGTCGCTGGATCGTTTTGCTGGCGCTGGTTTATCACCACTCAGGTGCGGGGCGAGAAGTAGAGGCTCAACCCTCCCGGAGCAGCCGGCTCAAGCGGCGGACGCCTTCCTGGATCTCCGGGACGCCGGCGCCGCCGTAGCCGAGGACCAGGCCGGAACGGGGCTCGCCGAGGTAGCAGGCGGAGAGCGGCATCGCCCACAGCCCCTCCTGGGCGGCCCGCTCGGAGAGACGGCGGTCCTGGGATCCCTCCCCCAGGACCGCCGTCAGGTGCATCCCCGCCCCCTCGCCCCGCACCTGGAGCTCCCCACCGAGATCACTCCGTAGCGCCTCGACCAGGGCGCTCCGCCGCTCCTGGTAAAGGCGCCGCATCCGCCGCAGATGGCGGGCGAAGTGACCCTCGGCCAGGAAGTCGGTGAGCACGGCTTGATAGAGAGTGGACGGAAAGTCATCGATCGCCGCGCGCAGGGCGGCGAAGCGGCTCACGAGGTCCGGGGGGACCACCAGATAGCCGACGCGCAGAGCCGGGAACAAAACCTTGCTGAAGGTGCCGATATAGATCACGCGAGCGTCCCGGTCGAGCCCCTGGAGGGCCGCGATGGTCGGGCTCTCGTAGCGATACTCGCTGTCGTAGTCGTCCTCCAGAATCCAGGCGCCGGTGCGCTGGGCCCAGTCGAGGAGCTGCAGGCGCCGCGAGGCCGTCAGGGTCGCTCCCAGCGGATACTGGTGGGACGGGGTAACACAGGC
>JAICSG010000449.1 GCA_025937035.1 Thermoanaerobaculia bacterium
GATCTTTGGCCAGTCAGCGCGGACCGACTCCGGCTTCGGATCGGGCACCGCATCCGGCACCTTCCCGGGCCAGATCGGCACCTGAGCATGACCGGGGGAAGGTTGCCAGACGGCAGCGTGCGCTTGCGGATGGGTGCCTACAAGCGCGAGCAAGAAAGTTAAGCAGGCTATCGGCCGCTTTCGCGTTCCGCCCGGGACCGCGAGCCCGGGCGGAACAGATCCGCCGGTCGGTCGCGCCTCGTATCTGCTCATTGAAGAATCGCGAAGATTGTATCAGGGTCGGACGGCGCCGCAGGCAAAAAAAAAAGCGGGCCCTGCAGGCCCGTTTGAGGGGAGAGCAGTTGGCGGCTGGCCTTGTACCCTCAGCCGCTGCCACCTGCGATCCTTGGATGGTGTAAGTCTCGCCCATCTCACCCCCGCCCGTCTTCCGACCAAGAGCGGATTTTTACCTCAACATTTGTTGTGGGTGGTCTCCACGCGGAGTTGAGCGGTCCCGCCCGGAAGCCGCTCCGCGACCCCCCGCCAGGCCTGCTCGACGGGGTCGAGCCGGGGCCCGCAGGCGGCCAGATCCCCCCGCCGGGCCAGCTCCTCGAGCCCGGCGCAGCTCACGGAAAGGCCGGTCGCGCCCAGGATGCCGGAGCTGCCGGCCAGGGAGTGGGCGGCCGCCGCGAAGGCCGCGCCGTCGCCGCGAGCCAGCGACTCCCGCAGGATCGCGAGGTCCCTCGCCCCCTGGCGGAGGAAGCTCTCGACCACCTGCCCGAGCAGGTCCTCTCCGGTCGCCGCCCCGAGCCTCGCGAGGGCGTCCAGCCGCTCCCGCAGGGCGCCGGCCTCGGCCGGGGTAGGCTGGAGGCCACCGTCCGCCGCCCGGCACTCCAGCTCGGCGGCCAGCTCCTCGCTCCGCACGGGCTTGTGGAGGTAGCCGTCCATGCCGGCGGCGAGGCATCTCTCCCGATCCTCGGCCGCGGCGTGGGCGGTCAGGGCGATCACCCGGGCCCGCCGCCGGCCGTCCCCCTCCTGGAGCCGGAGGCGGCGGCAGGTCTCGTAGCCGTCGAGCCCCGGCATCTCGCAGTCGAGCAGCACGGTGTCGTAGGGCTCCCGCGCCAGGGCGTCGAGGGCCGTCTCGCCGCTGTCGACGGCGTCGACGGAGTAGCCGAGCTCCTGGATCTGGGCGGCCGCGACGAGCCGGTTGACCGGGTCGTCGTCCACGATCAGGACGCGGCCGCTCAATTTTCCTCCAGGGTGGCGACCCCGGCCCGCAGGGCGTGGAGCGCCGCCTCGACCCGGTTGCTGGCCCCCAGCTTGTCCAGGATGTGGCTGACGTGCGTGCGGACCGTGGCCTCGGCGATGAACAGCTCCTGGGCGATCTGCTGGTTGGTGCGCCCCTTGGCCAGGAGGTTGAGCACGCTGGTCTCCCGGCCGGTGAGCGGCTCCGCCGGGCCCAGGTTGGGACGGGGCTTGAGGTGGTCCAGGAGCTTGCGGGTCAGGCGCGGCGGCAGCCAGAGCTCGCCGCGGGCGACCCGCTCGATGGCCTGGAGGAAGCTCTCGCGCTCGGCGGTCTTGGCCAGATAGCCCAGGGCCCCGGCCTCGACGGCGGCGAGGACCTGCTCGTCGGCGTCGGCTCCCGTCAACACCACGATCCTCACGTCCGGCTGATCGGCGAGGATCTCCCGGATCGCCTCCACCCCGTCGAGGCCGGGAAGCTTGAGGTCCATCAGAATCACCTGCGGCTGGAGGCGCTTCGCCTCCTCGACCGCCTCCAGGCCGTCCGCCGCCTCGCCCACCACGGTGATGCCCGGAGCGTCCATGAGCAGTGCCCGGACCCCCTTGCGGACGACGAGGTGGTCGTCCACGACGAGGACCCCGATGAGGATTCCTACAGATCGTTCGTCCGTGATGAGGTCACCTCCTGGTGGGATATACTAGCCAACATACAATGACCAGCGGAAGCCGTCTTCGCGGCTGGACCCTCGACGGCGGCCTCGCCCTGCTCGCGGCCGTGTTGCTCTGCGCGGTCTCCAGCCTCGCGGTGAGCGGCGCCCCGGCGTCCGGCGACCACCAGGCCCTGCAGCGGACGGCGGCCCTGTGGAACCGCACCCTGCTGGCGGACGTCCCGTTCCTCGTCCTCGCCGCCCTGTTCGTGCCCGCCGCCGCCTACCATCTCCTGCTCTATGCCCAGCGCCGGCGGGAGACCGGGCATCTCTGGTTCGGCCTCCTGTCCCTGTGCTTCGCGGTCAACACCTTCGCCAGCTCCTACTGGATTTATGAGCTGACGGACCGCTACGACGTGGCGGTCCGCCTCAGCGATCTCACCGGCCACGCCGCGGCGGCGGTGGCCATCCAGTTCCTCTGGACTTTCTTCTCCCGGCCCATCTCCCGGCCGCTGCGGGTCTACCAGCTCTCCCACGGAGCGCTGGCCCTGTTCGTCGGCCTCTGGCCCGACGTGCGCCTGGTGGTGGCCAGCCAGACCGTCCGCGCGCTCTGGCTGCTGCCGCTCCTGGTGGCGGCGGTGGTCCTCATCGCCCGCGAGGCGGGCCGGGGGGACACGGAGGGGCGGGCCCTCGCCGCGGGGGGGCTGGCGCTGGCCGTGGCCACCGGCGCCGAATGGGCGGGCCGGATCGTCCCCGGGCTCTGGCGGAGCCCGGTCTCGCTCCCCCCCTTCGGTTTCGCGGCGCTCCTGGTGGCCATGGGCTATTCCCTCTCCAGCCGCTTCCGGCGGGTCCACGGCGAGCTCGACCGGCTGCGCCTGAGCCTAGAGGAGGAGGTGCGGGAGCGCACGGCCGACCTCCAGGCCGCCAAGGAGGAGGCGCTGGCGGCGAGCCGGGCCAAGAGCGAACTGGTGGCCAACATGAGCCACGAGGTCCGCACCCCCTTGAGCTGCGTCATCGGCATCACCCATCTCCTGCTGGAGACCCCGCTCAACACCCAGCAGAGGGAGTATGTCGAGACCGTCCGGGCCAGCGGCGAGTCCCTCCTGGTGCTGATCGACGACATCCTCGATCTCTCCAAGATAGGGTCGGGTCGGCTGGTGATCGAGCGCGCCCCGTTCAGCCTGCGGGAGGTGATCGAGGAGAGCCTGGAGATCGTCGCTCCGCTGGCGGCCCGGCAGGGGATCTCGCTGAGCGCGGAGGCGGGGAGGGCCGGCGACGGGAGCCCCAAGGCCCTGATGGGCGATCCCGCCCGCACCCGCCAGGTGCTGGTCAATCTGCTGGGCAACGCGGTCAAGTTCACCCCCCGCGGAGGGGTGCGGGTCGAGCTGTCCGTCCGGCCGCTGGGCGACGGCTATTTCGAGGCTCACTTCGCCGTGGCCGACACCGGGATCGGGATCCCCGCCGGGGAGATCGGCCGGCTGTTCGTCCCCTTCAGCCAGCTCGACGGCTCGCTGACCCGCCAGCGCGGGGGGACCGGCCTGGGGCTCGCCATCAGCCGGCGGCTGGTCGAGCTGATGGGGGGGCGGATCTGGGTGGAGAGCGCCGTCGGCCAGGGCTCGACCTTCCACTTCACCATCCCCGGCGAGGCCGCCCTGCCGCCGCCCCGCCGCCGGGCCGCCGTCGCCAGCCGGCTGGACCACGGCCTGGCGCGCCGCCACCCCTTGCGCCTCCTGCTCGCCGAGGACCATCCGGTGAGCCGGCAGGTGACCGCCAGCCTGCTCGCGCACCTGGGCTATGAGGCGGATCTCGCCTGCCACGGGCTGGAGGTCCTGGAGGCGCTGGAGAGGCTCCCCTACGACCTGGTGCTGATGGACGTCCAGATGCCGGAGATCGACGGTCTGGAGGTGACCCGCCGCATCCGCCGGCAGCTCCCCGCCAACCGCCAGCCCAGGATCATCGCCCTGACCGCCCAGGCGATGTCGGGGGACCGGGAGCGCTGCCTGGAGGCGGGCATGGACGGCTATCTGAGCAAGCCGGTGCAGATCGCCGCCCTGGAGGCCGCCCTGGCGGAGGCCGGCCCGGAGCCGCTCGACGAAGCGACCCTGGACCAGCTCCGCAAGCTGCGCGATGGCGAGGGTCTCGTCGGCACCCTCATCCAGACCTTCCTGGCGACCTCGGCCACCGACCTCGCCACCGTGCGCCGGGGGACCGAGCAGAGCCGCTGGTCGGAGGTGGGAGCGACCGTGCACCGGCTGGCGGGGAGCAGCGCGGTCCTCGGCGCCGTCCACGTCGCCGCGACCTGCCGGGACATCGAGGAGAGGATCCGCGCCGGGCGCACGGACGAGCTCACCCCCCTGGTGACGCGGCTGGGCCGGGAGCTCGAGCGGGCCCGGGGGGCGTTCGAAAGGGTGGTGCGGGCGAGCTGAGGCGGCCCCGGTCCGCCCGGGCATTAAAGCCCGGGCGAGTTAAAGTCCCCCTCGCCATGGAGCGCTACCTCGTCAACGAGATCTTCTACAGCTTGCAGGGGGAGGGGGTGAGGGCCGGGACGCCGAACCTGTTCCTGCGGCTCTCC
>JAICSG010001082.1 GCA_025937035.1 Thermoanaerobaculia bacterium
GACCTGGTGGGGCCCCAGGACATCGTTTGGGACCTGGTGGGCGCGGCCGTGGAGCTGGATCTGGACGACGCCGGCCTCGACTTGCTCGCCGCCGCCGTGGCCCGCCGCGGCGGCCTGCCCAAGCCTGAGCAGGCTCAGCTCGACTTCTACACCGTGGCCTACCTCGCCTTCCAGGCCGGCCGCCATGCCCTCGCCGCCGAGGCCCTGGAGCCGACGGTCCCCGCGGAGGCGGCCGGTATGCGCGCCGAGGTGGAGCGCTATTCCGAGCGGCTCCGCCGGGCGATCACCCGCGGGCTGGGGGCGGCGGCGTAGGGCTCATCTCTCCTCCCAATCGTCTTCCCAATGGGCCCGGAAGCGGGCGATCTCCTCCAGCGTCTCTCCGTAATCCCCCCGGAAGCAGACGGCCCGGTCGTCCACGAAGACGTGGGCGGCGGGCTTCTTGTCCGTCACCTCGGAGACCCAACGGTCTAATCCATGTCCGCTAAGCCAGGCGCGGGCGTCGTCGGCCCAGCGGGTGGTGAAGATAACGATCCGGTACCCCCGCTCGTCGAGCTGGCGCAGGAAGCCCTCCGCCCCCGGCCGCGGAGGGTCCCAGTGCTTCTCGTGCTTCCAGCCGGTGTAGCGGTCGAGCACGCCGTTGAGGTCGACGCAGACGATGGGTCGGTCATCCATACAGAGGATTTTCCAACATCTTCATGGCACATGGGTTGCACGGGAATGTAGAAGCTGCGGGTCCGTCCAAAGGAGATCTCCATGAGCCAGAAGGGTGTCCACATCGAGCCGGCCGAAGGGAAGCTGGGAGTGCTGCTGGTGGGGCTGGGGGCGGTCTCGACCACCTTCATCGCGGGGGTCGAGGCGGTCAAGCAGGGGTTGGGCAAGCCGATCGGCTCGCTGACCCAGATGGGCACGGTCCGCCTCGGCAAGCGGACGGAGAACCGGGTGCCCCGCATTCAGGATTTCGTCCCTCTGACGAAGCTGGACGACCTGGTCTTCGGCGCCTGGGACATCTTCCCCGACAACGCCTACGAGGCCGCCTGCGAGGCCAGCGTGCTCGAAAGGAACCTCCTCGACCGGCTCCGCCCCGAGCTCGAGGCCGTCCAGCCGATGAAGGGGGTGTTCGACCCCCGCTACGTCAAGCGGCTCCACGGGACCTACACCAAGGAGGGGAGCAAGTGGGAGCTGGCCCGCCAGCTCATGGAGGAGATCGAGGCCTTCCAGCGGGAGCGCGGGCTGGACCGCTCGGTGATGGTCTGGTGTGGCTCGACCGAGATCTATATGGCCCCCTCCGAGGTCCACCAGTCGCTCGCCGCCTTCGAGGAGGGGCTGAGGGAGGACCACGAGGAGATCTCGTCGAGCATGATCTACGCCTACGCGGCCCTGTCGCTCGGCATCCCCTTCGCGAACGGCGCCCCCAACCTCACGATCGACGTGCCGGCCCTGCGCGAGCTGGCGGCGAAGAAGCGGGTGCCCATCTGCGGCAAGGACTTCAAGACCGGCCAGACCCTGATGAAGACCATCCTCGCTCCCGGCCTCAAGGCCCGCATGCTGGGCCTCCAGGGGTGGTTCTCGACCAACATCCTGGGCAACCGGGACGGCGAGGTGCTGGACGACCCCGACAATTTCAAGACCAAGGAGGTCAGCAAGCTCTCGGTGCTGGAGCACATCCTCCAGCCGCACCTGTATCCGGAGCTCTACGAGGGGTTCCACCACCAGGTGCGGATCAACTACTACCCCCCGCGCGGCGACAACAAGGAGGGGTGGGACAACCTGGACATCTTCGGCTGGCTGGGCTACCCGATGCAGATCAAGATCGACTTCCTCTGCCGGGACAGCATCCTGGCCGCGCCCCTGGTGCTCGACCTCGCCCTCTTCCTCGACCTCGCC
>JAICSG010001075.1 GCA_025937035.1 Thermoanaerobaculia bacterium
CGCCGGCCGGCCGCTCTCGCGCCCCACCACACTGTGGGTGTAGCCGTAGGAGAAGTAGATCGACATCCCCAGCACCAGCCAGCCGATGAACCGCCACCAGGAGGTCGGCGGCAGGTAGAACATCAGGAAGATGCAGAACAGGGCGCCCAGCATCGGCACCAGCCACGGCCCGAAGGGGACGCGGAAGGGGCGCTGCCGGTCCGGATCCTTGTAGCGCAGGATGGTGATGCCGACGCAGACCAGCACGAACGCGAACAGGGTTCCGATGTTGGTCAGCTCCACCACCTCGTTGATGTTGGCGACCGCCGAGAAGGCGGCCACCACGATGCCGGTCAGCCAGGTGGTGACGTGGGGGGTGCGGTATTTCGGATGGACCCTCGCCGCCCACTCCGGCAGCAGGCCGTCGCGGGCCATGGAGAAGAAGATGCGCGGCTGGCCGAGTTGGAAGACCAGCAGCACCGAGGTGGTGGCGAAGACGGCGCCGAGGGAGATGATGATCGTCGGCCACTTCAGCCCCAGGGCCGAGAAGGCGGTCGCCAGCGGCTCGGCGGTGTCGAGCTGCCGCCAGGGGAGCATGCCGGTGAGCACCAGCGCCACCAGGATGTAGATCAGGGTGCAGACCACCAGGCTGGAGAGGATGGCGATCGGCATGTCCCGCTTCGGGTTCTTGGTCTCCTCGGCGGCCGTCGAGACGGCGTCGAAGCCGATATAGGCGAAGAAGATGATGGCTGCGGCGGTGAAGATCCCGTGGTAGCCGTTGGGCGCGAAGGGGTGCCAGTTGGAGGTCTTGACGTAGTGGAACCCCAGGATCACGAAGAAGGTGATGATGGCCAGCTTCAGGAGCACCATCGCCGAGTTGAACCAGGCGCTCTCGCGGATGCCGATCACCAGGACGACGGTGATCAGCATGACGATCAGGAAGGCCGGCAGGTTGAGCACCACCGGGACGCTGAGCAGGCGCGGGGCGGCAGCCAGCGCCTGGGCGGCCTGGAGGACGACGTCGCCGAGCGCCTTGACGGCGGCGGCCCCGCCGTGGGCTTGAGCGTCGGCGACCTGCTGGGCCGCCTGGGCGGCCGAGCGGTAGTCGATGCACAGCCAGCCGGGCAGGTCGATCCCCACGTTGTGAAGCAGCTCCTGGAAGTAGCCGGACCAGGAGATGGCCACCGCCACGTTGCCCACCGCGTACTCGATGATGAGGTCCCAGCCGATGATCCAGCCGACCAGCTCGCCGAGGGTGGCGTAGGCGTAGGTGTAGGCCGAGCCGGAGACCGGCACCATGGAGGCGAACTCGGCGTAGCAGAGCGCCGCGAAGCCGCAGGTGACGGCGGTGAGGACGAAGGAGAGGGCGATCGCGGGACCGGCGCCCGCGTGCCCGCCGCCCCCCGCCGCGGCGGTGCCGACGGTCGAGAAGATGCCGGCGCCGATGATGGCGCCGATGCCCAGCAGGGTGAGCTGGAAGGCGCCCAGGGAGCGCCGGAGCTGGGACTCCGGGTTCTCGGCGGAGGCCAGGATCGCGTTGAGCGACTTGGTGCGGAAGATGCCTTGCAGCAAAGGTTTCCTCCCCGCGAGCTCGCAGCCGGCCGACTCGCGTGCCATGGTGCGTGAATGCGCCGCGGGAGTCTGACATGGCCGGGGGGAGGGGCGCAACGGAGGGCTCGCGGAGCGGCAATACTTGCGGCACCCCTATCCCGGGCGGTACTCTGTGCTGGATGGGCTTCGAAGACTACATCACGGTCACGCCGGGAATTCGCAACGGCAAACCCTGTATCCGGGGGACCCGCATCACGGTCTACGACGTCCTTGAGTATCTCGCCGGCGGTATGACGGAAGCCCAGATCCTCGAGGATTTCCCGAGCCTTCGCCCGGAGCACATCCGGGCCTGCCTGGCGTTCGCCGCCGACCGCGA
>JAICSG010000022.1 GCA_025937035.1 Thermoanaerobaculia bacterium
CCTGTACACCTTCCCCTTGTACGTCCGCCCCTCCTCGAAACCGCGCCAAGCCTGCTCGTTGGGGGCCTTCCAACTGGCGTTCTCTCCCTTGGCGGTGCGGAAAAACACCTCGTAGAGCTCCGTGCGCTTCCCCTCGCGCTCCTTGGCGGCGAGGCGGGGATCGGGCCAGGTGGCGTTGTGATCCCGCCCCTCGGCCCTGGCCTCGCGGTCGGGCATCCACTTCTCGATCTCGTAGCGGATGCGCTGGCGATAGACGGGCTGATCGCGGTAGACCGGCTCCTGGTAGGTCTCCTGGTGGGAACGGTTCTCGTAGACGGGACGGTCCTCGTAGACGTCCTCGAAGTAGCCGTTGCCAAGGTTGCGGGTGCCGGTCTTGACGCGTTGGGTGCCCGTCTGCACCCGCTCGCTGACGGTGCGGGTGCGGGTCTGGGTGCCGATCTGGATGTGATCGACGTGATGCACCTCGCGGCTGCTTCCCAGGACGCGGGCGCCGCTCGGGACCTCCCCCTCCCAGGCCTGCTCGGTGACCGGGCGGAGCTCCTCCACCGCGACGGTCCGCAGCCAGTGGAAGCCGGTGACGGTGAGCGTGGTCGGCTTCGGCCGGCCGAGGAAGACGAAGAGCGCGGCGAGCGCGATCAGCCCCAGGCAGCCGAGGCCGAGCCCTTTGCCGATCTTCGAGCCGCTCTTTTTGGGGGGAGCCGCCGCCAAGGGGGCCGGCGCGGCGCCGTCCCGCTGCTCGGTGACCGGACGCGTCTTCGCTCCGTCCCGCGGGGCGCCGCAGCCGGAGCAGAAGGTGTTGGTGGCGGGGTTGTCCCCCTGGCAATAGGGACAGATCCAGTCCGGCCCGGCCGCCGCCCGCTTCAGCGCCTCGGCCTCGGTGACCTCCGGCGCGTCCTCCGGCAGGTAGAACTGGACCTCGGGGCCGCGCGGAGAGCCGCAGCCGCCGCAGAACTTGTCGGGTCCGCGGTTCCCCTTCCGGCCGCAGACGGGGCAATCCCAGGCTCCTTCGCGAATGGCCATGCGGATCTCCTAGGTTCTTGATCCTATCGCGTATCCTTCCCCCATGTCCGAGACGACTCCCACCCACGCCACTCACACCGTCTTCAACCAGCCACCGCCGCTGGAGGACATCAACCTCTTCACCACCGACCGCGTCCTGACCGAAGCCCTGCGGCGCGAGGGGGCGGAGTGGGCCGAGGATCGGGCGCGGACGTTCGGGGAGATCGTGGGACGGCGAGAGACGATCGCCTGGGGATTCCAGGCCAACGATCATCCTCCGGTCCTGCGCGCCTTCGACCGCAACGGCAACCGGATCGACGAGGTGGAATTCCACCCTTCCTGGCACGCCCTGATGGGCCTCGGCGTGGAGCATGGGCTGCACGCCCTCCCCTGGCGCGAGCCGCGGCCCGGGGCGCATGTGGCACGGGCGGCCCTGTTCATGCTGCTGGCGGAGGTGGAGGCCGGGGTGGGGTGCCCGCTTTCGATGACCTATTCGGTGGTGCCGGCCCTGCGCCTCCAGCCGGAGGTGGCGGCGGAGTGGGAGCCGCGCGTCACCTCGACCGTCTACGATCCGCGCCTGGTGCCGTCCTGGGAGAAAGGGGGCGCCCTCTGCGGCATGGCGATGACCGAGAAGCAGGGGGGCTCGGACGTGCGGGCCAATACCACGGCGGCCTGGCCGGTGGGAGACGGCTACGAGCTCACCGGCCACAAGTGGTTCTGCTCGGCGCCGATGTGCGATGCCTTCCTGGTGCTGGCGCAAGCCTCGGGTGGGCTCACCTGCTTCCTCCTCCCCCGCTTCACGCCGGACGGCGCGCGCAACCGCTTCCACATCCAGCGGCTCAAGGACAAGCTCGGCAACCGCTCGAACGCGTCGAGCGAGGTGGAATTCCGCGCCGCCTGGGCCCGCCGGATCGGCGAGGAGGGGCGCGGGGTGCAGACCATCCTGGAGATGGTGAATCACACGCGTCTCGACTGCGTGATCGGCGCCGCGGCGGGCCTGCGCTGGGGGACGGCGCGGGCGATCCATCACGCCTCCCACCGCCAGGCTTTCGGCAAGCTGCTGATCGATCAGCCGCTGATGCGGAACGTCCTGGCCGATCTGGCCCTGGAGTCCGAGGCCGCCACCACGGCGATGATGCGCCTGGCCCGCGCCTACGACGGGGAGGAGACCCCTTTCCGCCGTCTGGCCACGGCCGTGCTCAAGTATTGGACCTGTAAGCGCGCGCCGGTCCACGCCGCGGAGGCCCTGGAGTGCCTGGGCGGCAACGGCTACGTCGAGGAGTGGGGGATGGCCCGCCTCTACCGCGAGGCGCCGCTCAATTCGATCTGGGAAGGGTCGGGCAATGTCCAATGTCTGGACGTGCTGCGGGCGATCCAGAAGAGCCCCGAGTCGCTCAAGGCGCTGCTGGCCGAGATCCGCGAGGCCCGGGGAGCCGATCACCGGCTGGACCTCTTCGTCAACGAGCTCCAGCACCAGCTCGAGAGACCCGAGGACCTGGAGCTGCGGGCCCGGCGGCTGGTGGAGCGCCTGGCCCTGGCCCTCCAGGGCTCGCTCCTGGTGCGCCACGCCCCGCCGGAGGTGGCCGACGCCTTCTGCGCCAGCCGCCTCGCCGGGGAGGGCGGCCGGGCCTTCGGAACGCTGCCGGTGGGGGCGGATTTCAGGGTGATTCTGGAGCGGGCAACCGCATCCGGAAATCCTTGATAAAAAAACCTCCCACCAGCTTCCCCTCGTTCACGTCCGGAAAAGCTTTCGGAAGGCTCCGGAAATCGAGCAGTTTTGCAGATCGGACCATCCCCCACCCGCTCAGCCGGGTTTCCAGGGCCTGGCCGTCGCGAAACTGCACGATCGTCCGCCACGAGGGAGGCGACAGGAATCCCAGGGCGGGGATCGGCAGGCCGCGGCCCGGCGCCACGGTGAGGTCCACCTCGGCGAGGCGGTCGCGCTGGACGATCACCCGCTCGGAATCACTTTCCCTTATGACCTCGAATTCGGCGGTCTGTTTCGGGATCGCCCAGTTCTCCCGGCCGCTGAAGGCGCTCGCCTCGGTGGAGACGCAGATGCGGGTGATCGAGAACAGGTGGCGCCGCCAGCGCAGGTTGCGGCCGACGGCGAACAGCAGCTCGCGGTAGGGGCCGGCCGGCGACTTTCGATAGTCGACCAGCATCAGAACCCCGAGCTGGGCCTCGAAATGCTCGCCGGTCAGCTCGGGCGGCAGGAACCCTCCGTTCCGCAGGAACCACGGCTCAAAGGTGAAGAGGAAGACGTAGCCGCTCCCCCGCAGGCGCCAGGGGGGCGGGATACGGGATGTGGAAGACTCAGTCACGAAGGCAATCTTATGGGATCTCCGGGTCCCGGAATTGCAATGGCTTCCCGCGAGGTTCTTGACTTTGGACACCGTATCGAGAAGAGAAGAACGAGAGGAGACGACGCGATGAAATGCCACACCCCGGGATGCAGCGGCGAGCACGAGGCGCGGGCGATCAGCCACGCGGTGATCTACCAGGAGCGGAGCTTCGTGGTCCACGACGTGCCGGCGGAGGTCTGCCCCGAGTGCGGCGAGGCCGTGCTGGCCGAGGAGACCACGATGTACCTGGAGCTCCTGCTGCGGCGCAAGGGGCGCGGCAAGGGGACGGCCTTCCCCTTCGAGATCTGACGGACGCAACTCCGGACCGGTTCTGGCGTACTCTCTCTCCTGCACCGACACAGGAGAGAGACCGATGCGCCGAGCCGCCCTTGCCGTCCTGATCCTGGCCTTCGCCTTCCTTCCCGCCCTTTCGTCCCACGCGCAGCAAGCTCCCTCTCAAGTCTCGGCCAGCGCCCCGGCGCCACCGTCCAGCGCGCCGGTCTCCGTGCCGCCGGCGAGCGAGAAGGCGATGCGGTACTACCGGACCGGCAACGTCCTCTGGGTAATCGGCACCCTCTGGGGGCTGCTGGTGCCGACCCTGCTCCTGTTCACCGGGATCTCGGCCCGGATGCGGGACGCCGCCCGGAGGGCCGGCCGCAACTGGTTCTTCACCATCGCGATCTACGGCATCCTCTTCACCCTGGTGATGACCGTCCTCTCGCTGCCGCTCGACTACTACGAGGGCTTCGTCCGGCCGCACGCCTACGGCCTTTCGGACCAGACCGTGGCCAAGTGGTGGAGCGACGAGATCAAGGGGGTGATCGTCGGCTGCATCGGCATCGCCCTGTTCCTCTGGATCCCCTACCTGCTGCTGCGCAAGAGCCCGCGGCGCTGGTGGCTCTACTCGGGCCTCGCCGCCTTCCCCCTGCTGGTCCTGCTCCTGTTCATCACTCCGATCTGGATCGAGCCCCTGTTCAACAAGTTCGGCCCCATGCACGACAAGGCGCTGGAGAGCCAGATCCTGGCCCTCGCCGACCGGGCGGGGATCGAGGGGGGCCGGGTCTACGAGGTGAACAAGAGCGTCGACACCAAGACGGTCAACGCCTATGTGACCGGCTTCGGAGGGTCCAAGCGGATCGTCCTCTGGGACACCACCCTGGCCAAGATGTCGCCGCCGGAGGTGCTGTATGTCATGGGCCACGAGATGGGCCACTACGTGCTCGGCCACACCTGGCAGCTCATCTTCCTGGGGACCGCCGTGGCCCTGTTCGGCGCCTGGGTGATCCACCTCACGGCGGGGGAGCTGATCGCCCGCTACCGCGATCGCTTCGGCTTCACCGAGCTGGCGGACGTGGCCTCGCTGCCGCTGATGGGATTGCTGTTCGGCGTCGTCTCCCTGGTGATCTCCCCCGCCGCCCTGGCCTTCGGACGTCACGTCGAGCACGAGGCGGACCGCTTCGGCCTGGAGATCACGCGCGACAACCACGACTGCGCCACGGCGTTCGTCAAGCTCCAGCAGGAGAACCTGAGCAATCCGCGCCCCGGCCTGCTCTACAAGCTCTGGCGCGCCGACCACCCGCCGCTCGGCGAGCGCATCGACTTCTGCAACGGCTACCGGCCGTGGGAGACGGGCCAGCCGCTCCGGTACGGGGACAAGATCAGGAAATAGATCAGGAAGTCGGGGGCGGCGCCAGGGCGAGCACGGAGGGGACCCGGCCGGGGTCGGCGAGGCGCAGGAGGCCGTAGCCGATGCCGGCGATGCCGTTCATCAGGGCCGGGGATTCGACGCTCCCGCGGGTCCCGCAGAGCCAGCCGTCGCGCGCGATGCCGGCGAGCACGGCCCGCGCCTGGCGGTCGAGGGCGGCGTCCAGCCCGGGATCGCCCAGCGCCTCGCGCGCCTGGAGGAGGAAGTCGAGGTTCCCCAGATCGCCGTGGCAGAGGCAGTGGTTCTCGCCGAAGCCGCGGTCGAGGGTCCGCCGGGCGGCCTCCTCCACCTCGTGCAGCAGGACGCGCCGCTCCTCGCGGTCTTGTGTTGAGGTGAGGGCCCGCAGCCGCGCGATCCCCACCCCCGGAGCGCCGTAGCACCAGGCGATCGCCACCGTGCTCTCGGGGGGCGGCGGCGTTTCTCCGCCGCCCTGAAGCCAGCTCTCCAACTGCGGCCAGAAGGCGTCCCGCTCCCAGGCGAAGCCGGCCAGGCCCGCGGCGAGGAAGCGGGCATCCCCCGTGGCCGCCCCCAGCTCGACGAGCGCCGCGCCGATCCCGGCGTTGCCGTGCGAGATGCCGGTCTGCGGCTTCTCGGTCGCCAGATGGGTCAGCCAGCCCACCCCTGAGCCCGCCGGATGCGAGCGGGCCAGCAGGTGCTCGCCGCAGCGGAGGGCCACGTCGAGCGCCCGGGGCGACCCGCAAGCGCGATGGAGGGCCAGCAGGCCGAAGATGGCACCGGCCGAGCCGCCGATCAGGTCGAGCTCGACGTCCCCCTCGATCCCGGAGGCGATGCTCTCGATCATCGGCTCCGCCACGGCCAGCAGATCGCGGTCCCGCCAGAGCGCTCCCAGATGGGCCAGGGTGTAGAGGACCCCGCCCCAGCCGGTGAAGGCGCCGAGCGAGAGCGGCGGCGTGGTCTCGGAGGGGTTTCGCAGACGGGCGAGCAGGCTCTCCACGGCCGCCCGCGCCAGCCGCTCCCAGCGCTCCTCGCCCGCGACCGCGCCGAGGTATCCCAGGAAGAGGGCCACCCCGGGCAGGCCGGCGTAGAGGTCGTCCGGCATCGGCACCAGCGACCAGAGGCGGGCGCGGAACTCCAGGCCGATCCAGGTGGCGTGGCGGCCGTCGCTCAGGGCCATCGACTCGAACCATTCCCCCACCGCGCGGGCGCCGTCCAGGGCGCGCTCCCGCAGCTCCTCCGCGGCGAGCAGGGGGCCGGGATCGACCGACGGATAGCCGCTCCAGCCCACGTCGTCCCGGTTGAGGAGCTGGGTGCCGAGGGAGAGCCGGAGCAGGGTGAGCTGGCGCCGCAGATCCTCCTCGCTCAAAGCTTCGATGCGCCGGCGGGCGGTGGCGAGGGCGGGCTCGCGGAAGAACCCCGGGATGAGCTCTCCCCGGCTGGTCCAGAGGTCGAGCGAATCGGGGCGGGCCAGGAAGGCGGGGATGTCCCCGGCGCGCAGATCGCGGTGCTCCGCGGGGATGGCCCGCGCCACCACCGGCTGATCGTCGATGCCGATCCAGAGGCGGTCGAAAATGAGGTCGCGGTCGAGCGCGTCGCGCAGGGCGTCCGGATGGAAGCTCTCGGAGAGCAGCAGGCCGTAGATGCGGGTGGCCCGCAGCACGGCCCGCACGGGATCGTCCGCGAAACGGTCGAGCCGGGCGAGGAGATCCGCGCGATGCTCCACCAGCAGCCGATAGACCTCCGAGAAGCCGTCCGCCATCTCCCCGGTGAAGTCCGCGGCCTGGACCTCCCGGCCCTCGAGGGAGGGGCGGTTGCTCGCCCCGTCCATGGTGACCCGCTCGCGGATGGCCCGCATCTCGTCCGTGCCCACGCCCCGCCACTGGAGCACCGGCTGGGGGCTGGGCTGGCCCGCCACCGAGGCGACGCCGCTCAGATCGACCGCTCCCTCCCCCTCGCCCACCTGGAACGGCAGGAGGCCGATGCGCAGCACCGACTCCCCCAGCGCGTCGCCGGCCAGCCGCTCGTCCGGCCGCGCAGGCTCCTTGATCTCCCAGCGCGGATGGAACAGCGATTCGAGATCGACCACCACCGGATGGTCGCCGGCCGCGATCAGGTTCTCGTAGTGGCAGTCGGTGGCCTCCAGGGCATAGAGCAGGGCCAGCAGGCCGCCCAGGCGGCGGTGGTAAAGGGCGACCTCCTCCTCCGTGGAGCACCCGGCCGCGGCCACGTGCTCCATCCAGCCGTAGTCGCCGCGGTCGAGCACGGTCAGCCGGCGGAAAGCGAGGCTGTCGTCCAGGGACTCGACCCAGGCCAGGAGATCCTGGAAATGGGCGTCCACGGCCATGGGGCGCGGCTTGTAGACGAGCCTGGCGCCGGAGGCGAATTCCAGGATGCGCACGGTCCGGCCGCCGCGGTGGCGGTCTCCGGCGCCGCCGTCGCAGCCGGTCAGGGTCCCGGGGTCCTGGCCATTGAAAAAGGTTTTCACCAGATCGGGCCAGTCCCGGGCCAGGCGATCGAAGATCTCCAGCGAGACCTCGACCCAGGAATCCAGCTCCTCGGCCGCCAGCCGGGCGAGGACCGGATATTCGGCGAGGACTCCCAAGGCGACCTCGGGCCGGCGCAGCCGCTCGACGAAGGCGGCGAAGCGCTCTTCCGCCGTCTCGCCCGTCAACAGGCCCTGGACCCGGGCCACGTTCAGCTCCAGCACCAGAGTGCGCGCCAGCACCGGCAGCAGCCGGTAGGCGAGCGGCTCGGTGGCCAGCCGCTCGGCCTCCTCGACGGAGAACGGGGAGCCCGTCTCACGGTGGATCGCGAGCCCGGCGCGGAGCCGGCCGCGGGCCCGCTCGATCAGGGGGCGAACCAGCTCCAGGAATCCGGCGACGGGATCGTCCCGCAGACCGGCGGGCAGCGGGAGCGGCTCGACCGTGGGAGGCGGTCCGGAGAAGGCCTCAGCGAGCTCCGTGAGCCACCTGGGCCTCGCGAGCAGGCGGGCCCCCACCTCCTCCGCGGGCTCGGCCAGCAGCCGCTCGAAAGAGCTCTCGTCCAGCCCCTCGTCCGCCAGCCGGCGGGCGAGCGCATCGCCGGAGCGGAAGGCGGAGAGGTCCCGCCACTGCGCGAGGCGGAAGCGGGCCAGCTCGTCGGGCCCGGAGGAGGCGGTCCCCTCCGGACGCGGCGCGGCGGCCCGCTCGGCGAGCGAGAGCGCGCGCCAGGCCGCGACCAGGTCCGGAGAATCAAGCGGCCTGGCGGTCGTCACCTACGTGCAGCACCCGCGCGCCTGATTGGAGGTGTAGGCGGTGCAGGTCCTGTAGGTCGTGATGACGGCCGCGCCCGCGGCTTCCTTGAGCAGGGCCTCGTCCAATTCGAGGAGGCCAGAGGGATGAGCCGCGAGCTCGGCCCTCTCCTCTTCCGTCAGGCTGGCGCGATAGACCGGATCTTTCCAGGCGCGAACGAGATCGACTTTCCGCATGGGCAGGTCTCCTCTGGAAGGCGAGGCGCTTCTCCATGAAGCGCGGCGGGAGCAGGCTCCTAACCCAAAGGGTGCGCCGAAACGGCGAAACCGGGGCTCGGCCCCCGGAGTCAATCGATCCCGCTGAGGACTACCTTGCCGATCGTATGACCGGCCTCGAGCGCGGCGTGGGCCCGCCGGAGATTCTCCGCGTTGAGGGGACCGAAATTCTCCTGCATCGTGTGGCGCAGCGTCCCCTCGTCCAGCAGGCGCGCGGTCTCCTCCAGCAGGTCGTGCTGGGCAGCCATGTCCGGTGTCTGGTACATCGGCCGGGTGAACATCAGCTCGAAGCAGAAGGTCGCGCTCTTGCTCTGGAGGGCGTTGATGTTGATCGGCTGGTTCCCCCTGGCGCCGATGATGGTGCAGATCTTCCCCTGCGGCTTGATCACCTCGGCCAGCACCGGCACGTACATCTCCAGGCTGTTGCAGCAGAAGAGGTAGTCCACCTCGCCGGCGCCGATCCGGTGCAGCTCCCGGGGCAGAGGCTCCCGATGATCGATCACCTCGTCGGCGCCCAGCTCGCGGCACCAGGCCTCGCTCTCCTCGCGGGAGGCGGTCGCGATCACGCACAGGCCGGCCACCTGCTTGGCGATCTGGATGGCGATCGATCCGACGCCTCCGGCGCCGCCGATGATCAGGACGCTCTGCTCTGCTTGCTCGGGGAATTTGTGCGGGCGCGCGCCCATGCGATCGAAGAGCGCCTCCCAGGCGGTGATGGTGGTGAGCGGCATGGCGGCGGCCTCCTCGAAGGAGAGGCCGCGCGGCTTGTGGCCCACGATCCGCTCGTCGACCAGGTGAGCCTCGGCGTCGCACCCCTGCCGGTTGAGGCTCCCCGAGTAGTAGACCTCGTCGCCGGGCCTGAACAGCGAGACCTCCTCGCCCACGGCCTCGACCACGCCCGCGGCGTCCCAGCCCAGGATCTTGGGCTCGGTCTCGGTCTTGTCCTTGGGAGAGCGGACCTTGACGTCCACGGGGTTGACCGACACCGCCCGCACCCGCACCAGCAGGTCCCGGCCGCGCGGCTCCGGCCTGGGGACCTCGACGTCGAGCAGGCTTTCGGGATGGTCGATGGGCAGGTATTTGTAGAGTCCGACGGCTTTCATGGCGGTTTCCTCCGGGAAAGGCGGCTCCTGGGCCATTCTCTCCCGAAATTCAAGGCCAGGATCGGGCTTCTCAGGCTCGGAGCTTTTTTTCGGGTATCCGGCGCCTTTTTGAGGCTTCAATCCGATTTTTCAGGCCTTCGGCGCGGTTTTGAGGCTTCAAACCGGCTTTTAGGGCTTCCGAGCCGATTTTCAAGCCTCAAAAACGGTTTTTGAGGCTCAAAACCGATTTTTGAGGCTTAAAAACAGAATGCCCTCAGGGAAGGTACCGCAGAGGATCGGCCAGCCGCAGGTTGGGCGATTCGGCCACGTACTCGCTGAGGAGCTTGGCGTGCCCCTGGCCGATGAGGAGCAGGATGCGCTCGCCGGGCGACTCGATCAGCCGGACCAGGTTGCCGTAGATCAGCAGGTTCCGCTTGTACCAGCCGGCCAGCACCTCGGCCCCCTTGGGATCGTCCGCCGTGCCGATCTGGGCCAGGTAGAGGTAAGGGCGATGATTGGCCATCAGAGCCTCGGGAGAATTCAGCCACCGGAAGAGGGCGCCGATCGTGCCCGCCTCGCGTTTGTGGTTGATCTCCTGAACGGCGGACTTCCCCGCCTCCATCGCCTGGCCCATCAGCGGCTGCTGGCCGTTCTTCGCCGCGGCGGCCATGAGCCCGTCGAAGTCCATGTCCAGCTTGGTATCCGCCGCCCAGAGCTGTTTGTTCCCCAGCTCCTTGGCGAGGCGAAAGGCGATCTGGTCGATCTCGTCTCCCTTGAGCTGGTATTCGCCCTTGAGATAAGCCTGATAGCTGGCGTTGAGCTTTCCGATGCCCGCCGGGGTCACCTCGACCGCGATCTTGGTCGGCTGGTAGCGCTTGAGGGCGGCGATCATCTCGGCCAGCTCACGCTGGCGCTTCTCGGTGAGGATGTCCGGCACCGAGGGCGAGAACAGGTCCGCGGTAGACCCTCCGAAGTGGACGGTGCCAAGGATGAGGATGGACGGCTTGGGCGCGTCCGGGGCGGCTTGCTGAGCGGCGAGCGGCAGGGCCGCGAGGACGGCGAGCAGCCCGGCCGCATAGATCTTGGTCTTCATGTCGTTCCTCCGAAACGCACCTACGCAAGGGCAGCGCGCGGGTTTCGGAAGGATTATCGGTCAAAGTCGTCCGCGCTTCAGCCGGCCCGTGGTCCGCAGCTCGACGAGCTCCTCGGGAGAGAGGTCCCGGTAACCCTCGCTCGCCGCCTTCCGGATAAACTCGGCATTGATGCCATAGAACCGGAAGTCGCTGAGCTGCTGCGTCGACAAGTCGCGATAGCCGGCATCCTCCATCTCCCGGATGAACGCCGAGGTCATGTAGAGCTGGAGCCACCGCCCGTCCCGCAAGCCGAGATAACCGGCATGCGTCATGTCGCGGATGAGCTTCGGATCTACACCATTGATCCGGAGCTCGACCAGCCGCTCCGGGGGCAGCTCGCTATAGCCCGCATTCCCTACCGTTCGGATGTACTCCGGGCTTACGCCGTGGATCCGGAGCTCGACCAGCCGGTCCCCCGTGAGCTTTCCGTACCCGAGGTCCAGGAGGCCCAGGACGAAGTTGTACGAGACGTCGAAAGCGGCATACTCCATCAGACGGTCGTCACGCAACGTATACCCCAGATTCGCCATCTGCCCGATGTAGGCGGGATCTCCCTCGAAGGTGAAAAAGCCGGTCCCTTGCGATCCTTCCCCAGCACCCTCGAAACGGCCTTCGAAATGGAACGTCCCGGCATCGCGGCGAAGGTCGAAGCCGACCTCCGGACCGGCGGTGAGGCCGGCGAGCTGATTCGCGGCGAGGGAAAACGAGCTCTCCGAGCGGCTCCGGCCACTGCCCCAGCGCAGGGACAGCTCGACTTTTTCGCCTTTGCGCCAAGCCGTCCAGGTGTCCTGGGAAGGCCGGTCCTCCCTGACAGGCGTCTCGTCGGTCCGGGCTGCGGCGGGCGCCGGGGGCGCGGGGGACGCCGGGGGCGCTGCCGGAATCGGTACCTCAGAGGGACCGACGACCCTCTCGATCACGACACCACGAATCGGGGGAGCCACTCTTTGGTCCGGCGTTCCCGAGGCGTGGGAAATCTCAAGGCCCGCCAGCGGCAGCAGCGACAGGGCCAGGACGCCAGCCATCCACGATTGCCGGGGGCGGTGAACCGGGGCGCCGACCAATCGGCGGATACGCTCCACCAGGGAGCCACCCGAGGCCGCCAGGGCCAGCGGGGGCGCGGGAGCGCGCAGGCCTTCGAGGCTCAACAGGGCTCGGGCGTAGCCCAGCCGATCGCCGCAGATCGCCACGGCCAGATCGTCGCAGCAGCTCTCCCGCTCGCGCCGGACCTGGGCCGACACCCACCAGACCGCCGGATGGTAGAAAAGCAGGGTCTCCACGGCGGCCTGGAGCAGGTTGACCAGGTAATCATGCCGCCGCACGTGGGCCAGCTCGTGGGCGAGGACCGCCGCGAGCTGGTGTGGCGGGAGACCGGTCAGGACGCTCGCCGGGATCAGCACCACCGGGCGCAGCCAGCCCACGACCATCGGCACGGAGATCGCCGTCGATTCGAGGAGGGCCACGGCGCGGTGGATCCCCAGCCGGCTGCCGAGCCCGCGCGCCAGCTCCTGCAGCTCCTGCCCCACCAATCGCCCCTGGCGGGGCAGACGCCGTACACGTCTCCAGCCACCCAGGTGGAACAGGGAGAGAGCCGCGACTCCGGCGAGCCACAGGCGGAAGATCCACGGCAGCAGGGAGACGCCGGACCTCCGCGCCTCGCCGGCCGAGCCCGCCCTGAGCCCCACGGGGGCCGTCCTGGAGACCGTCCCAGGGGCCGGCGCAACCAGGTTGGGAGGGTGGGAGACCGCCCGTTCCGCGATGACGGGAGCCACCGGCTTCACGGGGCCGGCCGCGCGATTCATGAGCCGGTAGGCGGTCGCGAACGGCAATGCCGCCATGAGGAAGAGCGCCCCAAGGGCCACCGTGTAGCGGGTCGAGGCTCTCGCCTTGCCGAGGAAAGCCAGAATCCCGCCGGTCGCGATGCCCACCAGCGCCCCCTGCCAGAGGAAGTGCACCAGGGCCCGGGCCATGGCTTCGGCCGCCGGGCTTGCCCAGATCGTCTCCATAGTGCTCATTTCGTCTCTCCTTCGAGCTCATCCAGCAACTCACGGATCTCCGCCAGCTCCTCCGGCGACGCCGGCCGGGAGGAGAGGGCGCGCTGCACCAGACGGGCGGCCGAGCCCTCGAAGGCCCGGTCGAGCAGGTCCCCCACGAGCTGCGTCTGGGTCTGCTCCTCGGGGAGCCGGGCCGTGTAGAGATGGGCCCGCTGGGATTCGTCGCGGGTCACCAGCCCCTTCTCCGCCATGATCTGGAGCTGCTTCAGGGTCGTGGTGTATCCGGTCGGGCTGCTGCGGGCGAGCTCCTCATGGACCTCCTTGACGGTGCTCGCGCCGCGGCGCCATAGAACGCGGAGGATCGCCAGCTCGGCGTCGGTCGGTCGGGGGGGTACGGTCATGGAGGGAGGATATACGAAGGGCTTCGTATTTGTCAACGAAGAGTTTCGTAGATCGCGCCGTCCCGTACAATCCCCCTCCCATGTGGAAGCCCGGAGACCGTGTCACCCATCGTTTTCATTCCGAGCTCGGCACCGGGCGGATCGTCGCCGTCCAGGGGCGGAGCCTGAAGGTCGAATTTCCGGAGGCCGGCCAGGAGCTCAGCTTCGCGGCGGGCACCGACGCCCTCGTCCCCCTCGCGATCGTCCCCGGAGGACGGGCGCGGCTGGAGCCCACGGGCGAGCTGGTCGTGGTCGAATCGTGCGAGGAGGGGCGGTGCGTGCTGGCCGACGGCCGCGAGGTCGAGCTCGACAGCCTCTGGCCGGTGCCGGCCGAGGTCTCCCCCGTGGAGCGGCTGGCGCGCGGGCAGGTGGACGGCTTCGAGGACTTCGCCAACCGCCTGGACGGCCTGAAGCTCCAGCGCATCCGCCAGGCCGGCGGGCTCGGCTCGTTCCTCGGCGGGCGTATCCAGATCTTCCCCCACCAGCTCTACGCCGCCGAGCGCGCCTGCCACAGCGATCCCGTGCGCTGGCTGCTGGCGGACGAGGTGGGCCTCGGCAAGACGGTCGAGGCCTGCCTGATCCTCAACCGCCTCCTCCATACCGGCCGCGCCGAGCGCACCCTGGTGGTGGCGCCGGAGACCCTCACCCTCCAGTGGCTGGGCGAGCTCTGGCGGAAGTACCACCAGGTCTTCGTGCTGCTCGACGAGAAGCGGCTGGACGACGTGGCCAAGGACTACGGCGAGGGGTTCAACCCGTTCGACGTCCACCGCCGGGCGATCGTGGGGATGGACACCCTGGCGAAGCGCCGGCGGCTCACCGAGCAGGCGGTCGCGGCCGGGATCGACCTGCTGGTGGTCGACGAGGCCCACCACCTGCGGCGCCCCAAGGGGCATCCCGGGAGCGAGGAGTACCGGGCGGTCGCCCCCATCGCGGCCCTGGGCCGGCACGTCCTCCTGCTCACCGCCACACCGCTGGAGGACGACGCCCACGGCTTCTTCCGCCTGCTCCAGCTCCTGCGGCCGGAGGAATTCCCCGAGGAGGAGTCGTTCGACGAGCGCCTGGCCCGCCGCGAGCCGCTCCCCCCCTGCACCAGCTCGACGCGGCGGGTGGACATCGGAGGCCTGCCGCCGCGTGTGCCTTCCCCAGTGGAGATCGGCGGCTGGGAGGCCACCGACCGGCTGGTGGGCCATCTGCGGAGCCGGCCGGCGGAGAACGCCCTGGCCCGGCGGCGCAAGGCGGACCGCGTCTTCCGTGCCCTCGCCTCCCCCGCCGCCCTGCTGGCCATCCTGGACCGCGAGGATACGGAGACGGCCGCCCTGGCCGCCGAGGCCGAGCGCGAGGACCCGCGGGTGCGTTGGCTGGTCGAGCAGTCCGCCCGCTGGATTGGACCCGAGGAGAAGACGCTGGTCTTCGTGGCCCATCGCGAGTCGCTCGACCTGCTCAAGGGGGCGATCGAGCGGCAGGGGCGGCGCACCGGCGTCTTCCACGAGGATCTCTCCCCCGAGCGGCGGGACATCGAGGTGGCGCAATTCCGGCTCCCCGAGGGACCGTCGATCCTGATCTCCACCGAGGCCGGCGGCGAGGGGCGGAACTTCCAGTTCTGCCGCCGGCTGGTGCTCTTCGATCTGCCCTGGAACCCGGGGGTGGTCGAGCAGCGGATCGGCCGGCTCGACCGCATCGGACGCACGATCCCCACCGAGATCCTCTACTTCCGCCCGCCGTCCGGCTTCGGCCGCGCCATCGCCGGCATCTACGAGGGGATCGGCCTGCTCACAGCGCCGCTTGGAGGATTGGAGCGGGAGCTCCGCCACGTGGCCCGCGCCATCGAGACGGCGGCCGTCGAGGGGCCTGGGGAG
>JAICSG010000134.1 GCA_025937035.1 Thermoanaerobaculia bacterium
CTCGCCGAGCGGTGGGCCGGGCTCGCTCCTGCTCTGCGCCTCCCCGGCCAGGGGATCGGGCAGAAGACCACGGGCTGCGGCGCCACGATCGGCATCCAGCCCCGCTGCGACTTCGCCTGCACCGGCTGCTACCTCGGGCACGAGGCGAACCGGATCCCCGCCCTGCCCACGGCGGCGGTCCTGCGGCAGCTCGACGAGCTCCGCCGCTGGCTGGGCCCCAAGAGCAACGTCCAGATCACCGATGGCGAGGTGACGCTCCGGCCGGTCGAGGAATTGACCGAGATCCTGCGCCACGCGCGGTCGATCGGCGTCATCCCCATGATGATGACCCACGGCGACAGCTTCCGGCGCCGGCCGGGGCTGCTCGAGCGGCTGATGACCGAGGGGGGCTTGACCGAGGTCTCGATCCACGTCGACATCACCCAGCGCGGGCGGGACGGCCACCAGGCGCCGAAGTCGGAGCTGGAGCTGATGCCACTGCGGGAGGAATTCGCGGCCATGGTCCGCCAGGCCCGGCGGCGGACCGGCCGGCCCCTGCGCGCCGCCATGACTCTCACCGTGACTCAGGAGAACCTTCCCCAGATCCCCGACGTGGTGCGCTGGCTGATCCGCAACCGCGACGCCTTCAGCCTGGTCAGCTTCCAGCCGCTCGCCCAGGTGGGGCGGACCCGCCGGAGCCAGCGCGGGGTGACCGCCACCGATCTCTGGCGGGAGGTGAGCCGCGGCACGGAGGCCTTCGGGCTCCCGATCGACGGCGTGGGCCCCATGCATTTCGGCCACACCGAGTGCACGCGCTTCGTCCCCCTGGTGGCTTTGCAGAGGCCGGGAGAGGAGCCCAGGCTTTTCCGGAGCATCCGCGACGAGCCCGAGGACGTGGCGGTGATGCGGGAATTCTTCGCCCAGGGCCTGGGCGGCGTGGCCTTCCGGGACGACGATCCTCTGGAGAAGACCGCCCGCTTCCTGGGCATGGTGCGCGCGGCGCCGGGCTGGATGCTGGGCCGGGCCCGCCGCTGGATCGACGCCCGCTCGCGCGCCGAGGCGGGCATCCCCCTCGCCCGCCTCCTCTTCGACGGCCTGACGGGGCGGCTGCGCGTCGACAGCTTCACCCTCACCAGCCATCACTTCATGAGCCCGGCCGAGGTCCGGACACCGGTCGGCCAGGAGCGCCTGGCGGCCTGCGTCTTCCGTCTCCCCTACAAGGGTGAGATGGTGCCGATGTGCCGGATGAACGCGGATGGGGTGCGGGAGCGGTTCTATGAGGAGATCCTGGAGGGTGGATTGGGAGGAGACTCCCCACGGGGCCTCTCTACAGAAACCGTATCGTGACCCCAATGTAGAGACGCCCCGTGGGGCGTCTCAGCCATTGACGAGCGCGGTAAAACGCCCCCAGATCCCCTCCGCATCGAGCGACCGCACCACCCGCACCCTCCGGTCGCCCGCCCCAAATTCCACCCAGAGATTGCCGTGCAGCCGGACCCGGGTTTCCTCCAAAGTCATCGAAGCGGGATCGATCGCATAGGCCGCCGCGGCCAGGTCGAACACCGGGAAGCGGCGCGATCCCCGCCGCAACAGGGATCGCCGGGACCAGCGGACGGAGGAGCGGCGCAGGAAGTCTCCCAACGGTCCCTCCAGGCCTCTCAGCTCTCCCGGGCCAATCCGCAGCCGGCGGGCGACGTCGAGAGGGATCAGCGTCAGCGGCAGATCCGAGGCGAAGACGGCCCGGGTCGCTTCCGGGTCCTGGGTCAGATTGAATTCGTGGGGCCACCACGGCGGGAACCGTCCCCTGGAGGTGAGATTGCCGCCGACGAGCACGGCCTCCTCGATCCGCCGGTCCAGGACGGCCGCGAGGTTGGTCAGAGGGCCCAGGGCGAGGAAGCGCAGGGGGCCCCGATCCCAGAGATCGGACCGGTCGACGCGGTCCGGCACGTCCCCGGCCCGGACGCCCCGCAGGCAGGGGCCTTCATAGCCGCAGAGCTCGCCGAGAGCCCGGTTGTTGCGATCCGCCTCCGCTTCACGGGTATTGCCGCCGACGCTCGCCAGACCGGCCACCGGCAGGCCGCTCCGGAGGAGGGCGGCGATGGCGAAGGCGTCGTCCACGTCCCCCCGGGGGGAGCCCGCGGCGTTGTCGGTGTCGATCAGCAGCATGGAAAGGTATACTCCCCCGCCATGTCCCTGTTCACCTCCTGTGACCCGTCCGGAATCCATCCCGCTTGATCTCGCGGATCGCCGACGCGCTGACCCATCTCGCGGTTCACCACCGCCGGGCGGTCTTCTGGGGGGCCGTGGCGCTGGCGGTGCTCTCGGCACTCTCCGCCTCGCGTCTGCGCTTCAACCCGGACATCCTCTCGCTGATCCCGCAGAACCACAAGGAGGTCAACGACTTCCGCGAGGTGATCCAGAAGATGGGGACCCTCGACCAGCACATCGTGGTGGTGCGGATCCCCCAGGGCCGGCAGGTGGACGACTACGAGCCGCTGATCGAGGATCTGGCCCGGCGCTACAAGGCCCTGCCCAGCGTGGCCGACGTGCAGTACCGGCTCCCCAATCCGCTGGAGATGATGAACGAGATCCTGCCGCGCGCCCTGCTCCTGCTCACCCCTCAGGAGCTCGACCGGGTGGCCGCGGCGCTCACCGACGAGCGGATCGCCCAGTCGGTCGCCGAGAACCGGCAGACCCTGCGCACCCCCCAGGGGATCGCGGCCCGCGAGCTGGTGCAGAACGACCCCTTCCACCTCCTGCCCATCTTCCTCGACCGCTTCAAGGCGGCCGGCGGCGGCTTCCGGCTCGACACGTCGAGCGGCTACTTCCTCTCGTCCGACCGCTCCACTCTGCTGATGCTGGTGCAGCCGCGCCGGCCTGCCCAGGACATCCCCTTCGGCCACCGCTTCATGGCCGCCGCCCGCCGGATCGAGCGCGAGGCCCTGGCCGACTTCCGCCGCCAAGCCGGGGAGGTGCCGCCGCCCACCATCGGCTACACCGGCGGCTACGCGGTCGCCCTCTACGACGCCGAGCTGATCCAGAAGGACGTCGTCTACAACGTCGTCTTCTCCTGCGTGGGGGTGCTGGCCCTCTTCCTCTACGCTTTCCGCCGCCCCGCCGCGCTCCTCTACGCGGGCGTGCCCATGATCCTGGCGGTGGTGGGAACCTTCGGCCTCGCCGGCCTCCTCTTCGGGCAGATCTCCTCGTCGAGCGCCGTCTTCGGCGCCCTGGTGGTGGGGCTCGGGGTCGACTTCATCACCGTGCTCTACGGGCGGTACGTGGCCGAGCGGAACCGGGGGGGCGAGCCGGCGGTGGCGATCCGGGAGGTCTACCGCACCACCCTCTATGGGGTCTTCTTCGCGGCGCTCACCACGGCGGCGACCTTCTACTCGTACGTCTTCACCCAGTTCAAGGGGATGAGCGAGCTGGGGGTGCTCACCGGCACGGGCATCCTGATCTTCCTGGTCTGCGTGCTCTTCCTGCTGCCGGCCCTGCTGCTGGCGACCGACCGCGGCGGTCCCGCCGGCCCGCGGCTCGACCTGCGCTCCTTCGGCTCGGACGCCCTGGTCCGCCGGGCGCTGGCCCGTCCGGGGCTGACGATCCTGATCTGGGTGGTGGTCGTGGCGGTCTGCGCGGCGCTGGTCCCGCGGCTCCGGTTCAACGACACCATCGACAACCTGCGGGCCAAGGGGAACCAGGGGGTCGAGTATCAGTCGCTGGTGACCCAGAAGTTCGGCCAGTCGTTCGGCTTCATGATGTACGTGGTCGAGGCGAAGGACCTCGACGGCGTGCTCCGGAAGACCCAGGACGCGGCCCAGGCGTTGAAAGGTGAGGTCGAGCACGGCCCCCTCGCCTCGTACCAGTCGATCGCCAGCTTCCTGCCGCCCCCCTCGCAGCAGGAGCAGATCCTGGCCCGGCTGCGGGCCGGACGGAACGACGTCTTCTCGATCGAGCGGATCTCGGCCACCCTGCGCAAGGCCCTGGCGGCGAACGGCTTCCGTCCCGAAGCCTACGACGGGTTCCTGAAGCTCTTCGCGCAGGCGCTCAACCCCCCGGGGCCGGTGGGGCCGGGGGACATCCACGACGAGCGGCTGGCGGCCCTGCTGCGGCGCTTCCTCAAAAAGACGGACGACGGCTACATCTCGGTGACCTACCTCTATCCCAAGGGGGGCTCCTGGAAGCGCTTCGTGCCGCGGGAGCTGGTCGACCTGGCGGACCGCCAGGGGGCGATCCTCACCGGCGTCAACCGGCTGTCGGCCGCCCTGCGCACCATCGTGCGCCAGGACGCCACCCGCTCGACGCTGCTCGGCTTCGCCATCGTCTACGCGATCTTCTCGATCGCCTACCGCTCGCTGAAGCGGGGGGCGCTCGTCTTCATCCCCTTCCTGGCGGGCGGCATCGGCATGCTGGGCCTGATGGCCCTGATCGGCCTTGACTTCAACTTCATCAACGTCTACGTGGGGCTGTTCCTGGTGGGAGTGGCCACGGACTATGCGGTCTACATGCTGCAGCGCTACCTGGAGAATCCGGGGGGGTTCCCGCGCGGCGCGCCGGAGACCGGCCGGGCGGTGGTGATGGCCGCGCTGACCTGCATCGTGGGCTTCGGCTCCTTCGCCCTCTCCCACTACCCGGGCCTGCGCACCATCGGCTACGCCAGCACCTTCGGGGTCACCCTGAGCTGCCTGGCGACGATCACTCTTCTGCCGGCGATCCTGGCGTGGCGGAAACGGCCGTAAGCCGGCTCTCTGGAATCCTTCTTGCACTTTGTCCGTAGCAGGTGGGGGTAAAACTTGACTCCCCTTGACGGATCTTTGGAAAGTCTGGTAACTTTCTCCGGGTACCTGAACGGGCTCGAGGAGAAGAGTATGGTGGTGGGTGTAGAGACCAGACGGACGCACTGCGAAGACCCCTCGCGGCCGTTCCGCGGGACCTCAGGAAGCAAAGACATGAATACTCACATGAGCTCGACGGCAGATGGGCACTTCCTTTCCCCGACGCAGATCCGCAGGCTCCTTCTCGCGGTCATGGTGGTCTTTTTCGCCTCCGCTGCGGTGATCCCTTCCATGGGAGCTCTTCTGAGGCAGATCACCAGCCTCCTGCTTCCCTGATCTTTGGCTCACCAGGAAAAAGATCCTGACGGCCCCTTGGGCCTCTGGGGACAGTTTTTCTGGGGCTGTATCGGAGCCGCCACCCCCTGGGTCTTGAGAGGGGCTCAGGTGGTCGGATACAAGCTGGACGTGACACTTCCGACCCTCGGTGCCGGTTCCGTGCTCATGTTCCTGGCGGTGCTGCTGTTTGGTGGGGCCGCGGCGATCATCCTTCACTCTCACCACCGGTGGGTGGCTTGGTATCACGGGGCCACCTACCAGATCATCGTGGCCGCCATCGTCAACCACGGAGCTGCTTCCGCTTCCCATTCCCCTCCTTAGACGAGGCTCTGTAGCCCTTCTCCTATAATCCCCGCATGCACGGCCCCATCCACGTCATCGGCGGCGGGCTCGCGGGCTCGGAGTGCGCCTGGCAGCTTGCGGAGCGCGGGGTGGAGGTGGTCCTCCACGAGATGCGACCGGTCAAGGGGACGGCGGCGCACAAGTCGGGGGACCTCGCGGAGCTGGTGTGCAGCAACTCGCTGCGCAGCGACGACCCCTTCCATGCCGCGGGGCTGCTCAAGCGGGAGATGGAGGCCTTCGGCTCGCTGATCATCGGCAAGGCCCGGGAGGCGGCCGTGCCGGCGGGGAGCGCCCTGGCGCTCGACCGCGACCGCTTCGGGGCCCTGGTGACGTCGGCGATCGAAAACCACCCCCGGATCGAGCTGCGGCGCGAGGAGGTCACCGAGATCCCGGAGGGGGAGGTGGTGATCGCCACCGGTCCGCTGACCTCGGAGGCGATGTCGGCCCGACTCCAGGAGCTCCTGGGGAGCGAGTACCTCTACTTCTACGACGCCATCGCGCCGATCGTGGAGGCCGAGAGCCTCGATTTTTCCAGGCTCTTCTGGCAGTCGCGCTGGGGCAAGGGGGAGGGGGCGGACTACCTCAACGCTCCGATGAGCGAGGAGGAGTACCTGGCCTTCCACGCGGCCCTCACCGGCGCCGAGGTGGTGGCGCCGCACGATTTCGAGAAGGCGGTCTTCTTCGAGGGGTGCCTGCCCATCGAGGAGATCGCCCGCCGCGGGGTGGACACTCTTCGCTATGGGCCGATGAAGCCGGTGGGCCTCACCACCCCCGACGGCCGCCGCCCCTGGGCGGTGGTGCAGCTCCGGCAGGAGAACCTGGCCAAGAGCCAATTCAACCTGGTCGGCTTCCAGTCGCGCATGAAGTGGGGGGAGCAGCAGCGGGTGCTCACGATGATCCCGGGATTGGAGAACGCCCGGTTCGTCCGCTTCGGGCAGATCCACAGGAACACCTTCGTCAACGCGCCCACCCATCTGGACAAGCGCTACCGGCTGAAGTCGAAGCCGAGGATCCGCCTCGCCGGGCAGATCACGGGGGTGGAGGGGTACCTCGAATCGGCGGCCACGGGGCTGGCGATCGGCCTCTATATCTCGCTGGAAAAAGAGGGGCATGAGCCCGAGCCGTTCCCCGCCACCACGGCGCTGGGGGCCCTGGCCCGCCATCTCACCGAGTCGGACCCGGAGCATTTCCAGCCGGCCAACATCAACTACGGCCTGTTCGAGGAGCTCACCGGCCGCATCCGCCGGAAGGACAAGCGGCCGGCCTTCGTGGAGCGGGCTCAAGGGGCGCTGGCGGCGTGGGCCGAGCGGAACCAAGTAGAGGTGGGGGCGCCGTGCGCCGTCTGATCCACCGTTACTTGGAGCACCTCCAGGGGGAGCGCCAGGTCTCGCCGCAGACCCTGCGCGCCTACGAGCACGACCTCCTCACGTTCCACGAATTCCTCGCCGAGTTTCTGGGCAAGGAGCCGGACGCGGTGCGTCCCCAGGACGCCGATCCGCTGGCGGTGCGCTCGTTCCTGGCGGCGCTCACCCGCAAGGGCTTGAGCAAGCGCAGCCAGGGGCGGGCGCTCTCGGCCGTGCGCAGCCTCTTCCGCTTCGCCTGCCGCGAGGGGACCCTGGAGGCCAACCCCGCCCAGGGGGTGAAGACGCCGAAGGCGCCGCAGACCCTGCCGCGCCATCTGCGGCCGGGCGAGGTCGAGCGCCTGATCGAGGCACCCCAAGGCGAAGGCCCGCTGGTGCTGCGCGACCGGGCCATCCTGGAGCTGCTCTACGCGGCGGGGCTGCGCGTCTCGGAGCTGGTGGGGCTCGACTGGCCGGACGTCGACCTCTCCGCCCGCATGGTGCGAGTGATGGGCAAGGGGAGCAAGGAGCGCATGGTCCCCTTCGGCCGGCCGGCGGCGGAGGCGCTGCGGGCCTGGCTGGGGGTCTGGGACACCCTCCGCGACGCTTCGGACGAGGGACAGCCGGTCTTCCTGGGTGTCAAGGGCAAACGGCTGGGCGACCGCGACGTGCGGCGGGTGATCGACCGCTGGGTGGACGCGGCGGCGGTGGCGCGCGGGGTCCATCCCCACACCCTGCGCCACACCTTCGCCACCCATCTGCTGGAAGGGGGGGCCGACCTGCGGGCGATCCAGGAGCTGCTCGGCCACAGCTCGCTCTCGACCACCCAGAAGTACACTCATCTGGAGGTGGAGCGGCTGCTCTCGGTCTACCGCGACGCCCACCCCCGCGCACGGCGGAGCTGACCGCTGTACAATCCCCTCCCCATGGATACGTTCAAGTCAACGACGGTTCTGCTCGTGCGCCGGGACGGCAAGGTGTGCATGGCGAGCGACGGGCAGGTTACGATGAATCAGAGCACCATCGTCAAGGGCGGCGCGCGCAAGGTCCGGCGCGTCGGCAAGGGCGGCAAGGTGCTGGTGGGCTTCGCCGGGGGCGGGGCGGACGCGCTGGCGCTCGTCGGTCGCCTGGAGGAGAAGCTCGAGGAATTCAACGGCAATCTCGAGCGGGCGGTCGTCGAGCTGGCCAAGGACTGGCGGACCGACCGCGCGCTGCGGCAGCTCCAGGCGATGATCGTGGTCACCGACAGGGAGAAGAGCTTCTTCGTCACCGGCGCGGGCGAGCTGATGCAGCCGGACGAGGAGGAGCCGGTCCTGGCGATCGGCTCCGGCGCCAATTACGCCCTGGCCGCCGCCCGCGCCCTGCTCCGGCATACCCAGATGTCCGCCCAGGACGTGGTTCGCGAGGCGATGAGGATCGCCGCCGAGATCTGCATTTTCACCAACGACCACCTCACGGTCGAGGAGCTCTGACACACCCATGACCCTCCAGATCTCTAGCGAGGCGCCGAACAGCCTCGCGATCGAGAACATGACGCCGCGGCAGATCGTCGCCGAGCTCGACAAGTACGTGGTCGGGCAGAAGCAGGCGAAGCGGGCGGTGGCCATCGCCCTGCGCAACCGCTGGCGCCGGCAGCAGCTTCCGCCCGAGCTGGCGGAGGACATCGCGCCCAAGAACATCCTGATGATCGGTCCCACCGGCGTCGGCAAGACCGAGATCGCCCGCCGGCTGGCGCGCCTGGCCAGGGCCCCCTTCCTCAAGGTCGAGGCGAGCAAGTTCACCGAGGTCGGCTACGTCGGCCGCGACGTCGAGTCGATGGTGCGCGA
>JAICSG010000377.1 GCA_025937035.1 Thermoanaerobaculia bacterium
CAACCGAAAAGCCGGCTGAAGCCGGCTCCGAAGTCAGAGCCACTCCTCCAGGAGCCGGGTTCACCCGGCTTTTCGGTTGAAGCGTAGCCCGGGCATTCATGCCCGGGCGGGGCGGGCGCTCGGATCTGACACGGGTAAGCCTCAGGATCCCGCCGGCTCCCCAGCCCCCCGCAGCATCCGCCCCAGCACCAGCAGCAGCACCACCACCGCCCCCACCAGCGCTCCCCAGAAGATCTTCCGTCCCGTGGCCTCGGCGTCCGGCTCGGGGCCCCGGCGGCTCTCGGGGGCGAGGGAGATCTCGCGGGCGGTCTCGCCCAGGAGGCGCGGGGCCAGGAGCTCCAGGTCGTAGCGGGGGGACGACAGGTCCGGCTGGCCGTAGAGGAGCTCCAGGGAGGCGCCCGCCGGATAGAAGAAGCGCAGGCGGTTGGTGGGCAGGAGCAGCCTCGGAGGATCGAGGGGCAGGGGGGCGTTGTCCCCCTCCTCGATCAGGAGGTCGTAGCGGGTGGCCTTCCCCTGGGGGAGATCCAGGGTGAGCTGGGGCGCCGGGGTCTCGGGATCGGCGTGCTTCCAGGCGGCCTCCGCCACCGTCCGCTCCTCCGGCTCCCGCCCCTGGCGGCCGGAGGTGGGGACCGCCACCAGCCGGACCTCGCGGTCGAAGACCCGCGCCGGGGTGGCCAGGACCAGCCGCGCCGACGGCAGCGAGGGGTACGGCAGCTCGACCGGATACCGGGAGAGCGACGGCGAATCCCCCTTCTCCGCCTGACGCTTCAGGGCCGGCAGGGGGAGCGACATCGGCTCGTCCCGCCGCTCCACCAGATAGGGGATCTGGCGCCCCTGGGCGTCGGCGATCCGCACGTCGGCGAGATCGGGGCTGCGGGAGAGCACGGCGGCGTCGAGCAGGAGCGAGGTCAGCCCCGGCGGGCTGGCCGGGATCTTCCGCCGCTCGCGGAATTTGGCCATGTCGAGCGGCGCGCCCGGGTCGGAGCCCCCGCCCCGGGCCAGGCCCGCCACCAGCAGCATCCCGGCCAGGAGGACCGCCGCTCGCCTCATTGCTCCTCCCGCCGCGGCAGCACGTACTTCTGGATCAGGACGGCCATCAGCGCCAGGCAGATGCCGAGGCCCGCGAAGGAGGCCACCCGGTAGAGGCCGCCCAGCCGCGCCATGTCGTGCACGAACCCCTTGAGCACCGCCACCAGGAGCAGGACGATGGCCGAGACCCGCGCCACCTGGCTGCGCAGGACGATCCCGGCGACGAAGAGGGCGATGGCGAAGAGGGCCCAGCCCAGGGTATAGGCGAGGTCCTCGGGCAGCGCCGCCTGCCCGGTGAGGAAGCCGAAGGTGAGGCTCGTCCCGGACGAGAAGAAGTCCGCGATCTCGATGTTGACCAGCAGGAAGAGCAGCACCACCCCGCCACCCGCGGCGACACCTGAGAGGCGCGGCAGGCGGGGCACCAGGCGGTCGTCACCGCGCGTCAGCAGCCAGGAGGCGAGAAAGAAGGCGAGGGCGGGCACGAGATAGGTGTAGAGATACCAGTTGAAGATCGGCGTGGAGCCGCGCGGATGATAGTCCAGGACAGCCGGATTGGCCGCCAGCCGCAGGAAGACCGCGGCGAGCAGGCCGGCCGTCCACCAGAGGAGCCCCCGGTGGGGGACGCGCAGCCAGAGGGCGGCGAGGGCCGCGGCCAGGAGGGCCCAGCCGAGGGTGATCCACTCGCGGTCGAGCTGCAAGGGGATGGCCGCGGTGACGAAGGCCAGCACCGCGCCGGCCACCAGGGCGAGCCGCCCCGGATCGCGCTCCGGCTTCACCCCCTCGGGCGCTCTGCGCTCCATCCGGACCAACTGAGCGACCAGGACGGCGAGCGCCATCGCCTGCGCCACCGGCAGGGCGCCGATCATCCAGGAGAGGCCGCCGCCGATCAACGAATTCCGGGCCGCGAAGAAGAAGCTGACGCTGGCGAGCACCGCCGCCAGGAAGGGCGGGCGCAGCCGCCGGGCCCGCTCCCCCAGGATCAGCGGGAAGGCGAGATAGGGCAGATAGAGCGCGCCCGCGAGCTCCAGAGCCTCCCCCCAGGGGCTCTTCGGGTGGGCACCCTCCCAGCCCCAGGTCGACACCGTGGTGAAGAGGACCGACAGCGGAGCGAGCCACGGCCGGCCGGCGAGCGCCGACAGCGCGAGGAGGGCGAGGAGGAAGGCCACCTGCGCGGCGATCGTGAAGGCCAGCGGGGGCGGCCCGGCTACCATCGAGGCCGCGATGGCGATCGTCTGTCCCACGAAGAGGCTGGTCACGGCCCCCGTGATGATCCCCTGCCCGAAATCCCGGTTCCGCGGGGCGATCCGCCGGGCCAGGGCGATCCAGAGGAGGGCCAGGGCCGAGAGCCCCAACGCAGAGCCCACCGCGACGGCCGGCCAGGGGGCCTGCCCGGTGGTCACCACCCAGGTGAGGAGGATGACCCCGGAGGCGGCGAGCGCCGCGATCCACAGCGAGGCCCGGCGCAGCCAGAGAGCCGCCACACCGGCGGCGAGATCCAGCACGAGGAGCACCCCCAGGAACGGCCAGGGGGGGATCGAGAGCCGGGGCTGCGCCGCCACGAAGAGGAGGAAGGCGTGCCCCACCAGGGCCAGGTAGAGGCCGCGGCCGAGCGGGTCCGCCGCGATCACGTCCCCCTCTCCCGTCCGCCGCCGCAGCCAGAGGTTGCCCATCAGGCTGAGGAGGGTGAAGCCGGCGACCAGGAAGAGCGCGGGGACGAGGCTGCCGGAGAGCGGCACCGTCAGCCACCAGACGGCGATCAGAATCCACGAGAGGACCGTGCCGGCGAGGGTGAGCGCCGGCCGGCGCAGGGTCCCGGACTCCAGGAGGAGCCCGGCGTTGAGGATCACCAGCAGCAGCGCCAGCCCCCAGAGGGCCGCCTGGGCGAGCGGACCGACGGTGAGGAAGAAGAGGAGGCCGAGCGCCAGCAGGAGCAGGAACGCCCCCTGCCCCTCCGGCTTCAGGCGCCGGCCGAGACGGCGGGCGAGGATCGGCACCCCCAGATAGAAGAGGCCGAAGACGGCGTAGATCGAGATCCCCGCCAGCAGCCGCTCCGGAGCCAGCCAGCGCGCCGACCAGACCGCCTCGGCGGCGATGGCGAAAAAGGCCGAGATGGTGTGGAGGTTGCCGTCCTCATAGAGCAGGGCGAAGCCGGCCACCACCGCCAGCAGCACGAAGAGCACGCCGAAGGGCAACCCCGGCGCGGCCGCCGCGGGCTCGAGGAACAGCAGCACGGGGAAGACGAAGAGGAGGAGCGTCCCGGCGACGGCGCCGGTGCGGCCCTCCTTTTCGAGCGACAAGCCCAGGCGGTCGGCGAGCCAGGGGGCCGCCAGATCGAAGAGCAGGAAGAGGGCGATGAAGCCGAGGATCTCCGGCCAGGCGGACGCCTTCCCGTAGGAGGTCGCGATCCAGAGGACGAAGGCGAGGACGGTCCCCCCGGCGGCGATGGCGTGAAGGATGCCCATCCCCCGGTACGCCGCCACGGCGAAGAGGCCGGCCTGGATCACGAACAGGAAGCCGAAGAGCAGGCCGTAGCGCGCCCCGTAGGCCGGAACGGCGGCGAGGTAGAGCCCGAAGAAGAGGGGCAGGAGGGCCCCCACCACCGCCGTCCGGGCGAAGACATCCTTCCCCTCCTCCGGCCCCCGGACGGCAGCCGGCGCCAGGAAGCCGAGGACGGGGAAGATCAGGAAGATCCCGATCGCCAGCGGCAGCTTCGAGGCGTCGAGGAACTTGAAGACCCACCCCCACTGATAGAGGAAGGTGAAGGCGAGCGAGAGCGCCGAGAGCACCGGCCAGGACTTGCGCAGCGCCACCCAGGCGAGCCCGGCGTTGAGGAGCAGCAGGTAGCCGAAGAGGCCGTAGGGATGGTCCTCGCCGCTCGACAGCAGGGCCGGCGTGGCGAACCCGCCCACCAGGCCCAGCAGGGCGATGAACAGGGCGTCGTGGCGGATCGACAGCCCCACCGCCACCGCCGTGACCAGCACCATGAGGGCGAAGGTGGTGCCCGGCCCGAGCAGGTGCCAGAGGGTGTGCGCGGCGAAGAAGGTCGAGAAGAGGGCCACGATCCCCGCCGCGCCCAGGGCGTTGGCGGTGATGGCGTAGCGCCGCGCCCGCGGAAGCTCGCAGCCCGCCAGCAGCAGGGCGCCCGTCATCAGCCCGAACGCCATGCGGATCGGCGGCGTCAGCCAGCCGTGCTCGACGGAGTAGCGAAGGAAGGTGATCACCGTCAGCGCGAAGAGGATGCCGGCGATCCACGAGAACAGCTTGACCCCCACCAGGCTCTCCCAGTCGAAGGGCTTGCGCGGCGGGGGCGGAGGCGTCGCCGCCCGCGCGGGGACCGGGGGCCGGGGTGGAGGGGGTGCCGGAGGATGCGCGGCCCGCGGCGGTGGGGCCGGCGGAGGCTCGGGAGCGCGGATCGTGGACGGCGCTGGAGGCGGCGCCGTGGCCACGACGGGCGGTGGCGCGGCGGCCGGGGTGGAAAGGAGTGGCGGTGGAGGTGGAATCGGTGCCGCGGCCGGAACGGGAACAGGCGCCGGCGCCTCGGCGGGAGGCGCGCTTGCGGGAGGCTGGGAGGCTCTCCTCTCCAGGATGGCGATCCGCCGCAGGAGCTCCGCCTGGGACGCCTTCTGAGCCCGGACCTCCTCTTCGAGATCCTTGAACCGGTCCCGGGCGACCAGGGCGAAAATGACGCCGGCAGCGAGGATCAGGACGAGGACGCCACCCATCCGGCACGCTCCTTGTCGCGCGCGAGCGCTCCACGGGATCTGAGGATTTCAGATTCCGGGAGCTTATCACGCGGCCCCGGAGCCCGGCTTCGTAACATTAACAGGCGCCAACGCGCCTATCCGCAAATGCCGCGCTCCCTATTTGACTTTCCTCCTGGCACGGCCCAGAGTCAGAGCACACGCTGATACTGGAGACTGAAGGCATGGCGACACGCAAGAAGCCCCCCACGGAGAAAAGCCCGGATCCGCCGCGCGGGGAC
>JAICSG010001216.1 GCA_025937035.1 Thermoanaerobaculia bacterium
AGCGCAACCGGGAGCGGACCCGCAAGGTCTACCTGGTCGACGGCGACGTCTTCGTCAAGGATCTCAAGACAGGGGCCGTGCGCCAGGTCACCCGCACGGCCGAGGCGGAGAGCGATCCCCACTTCCTGGCGGACGGCCGGCGGATCTGGTTTCACCGCGGCACCGAGGTCTTCATTCATGATCCCGACTCCGGGGTCACCTGGATGGCCGCCGACCTCAAGCTCGCCAAGGACCCGGCCGAGAAGGACCCGAAGTACCTGGCCGAGCAGCAGACGCGGCTGTTCGACGTGATCCGCCAGAAGCAGGAGAGGGAGAAGAAGGAGCGCGAGGAGGACCGCGCGCTTGGCAAGACCGATCCCACCCGGCCCCCCCTCCCCTGGTATCTCGGGACGGAGATCCAGATCGAGGACACCTCGCTCTCGCCCTCCGGCGACTGGCTGTTGGTGGTCACCGCGCCGAAGCGGGACGAAAACGCGAGCAAGGCGAAGATGCCGGACTGGGTCACCGAGAGCGGCAACGTGGAGATCCGGGACGTGCGCCCCAAGGTGGGCCCGGCGGGGGTGATCCCCCAGTCGGTGATCCTGCTCGACCTCAAGGCCCACGAGCGGCACGACCTCGACTGGTCGGTCCTGCCGGGCATCAAGGACGATCCCCTGAAGGCCCTGCGCGAGGCCGCCGAGGCCCGGAAGGCGGCGGCGAAGAAGGACGGGGACGAAAAGAAGGACGAGAAAAAGGACGAGAAGAAAGAGGAGAAGAAAGAGGAGAAGAAGCCCGAGGCGCGCCCGCTGGAGGTCTACGGGCTCGCCTGGACCGACGACGGCAGCCGGCTGGCCCTGGAGCTGCGGGCCCGCGACAACAAGGACCGCTGGATCGCCACCTGGGACGCCGCCAGCGGCGCCCTCACCCCCCGCCACCGGCTGACCGACGCGGCCTGGATCAACTGGGATTTCAACGACGTCGGCTGGCTGCGCGACAACGAGACCCTCTGGTATCTCTCCGAGGAGAGCGGTTATTCGCAGCTCTACCGCCTCTCGACCCGCACGGGCGAGACCCGGCGGTTGACTCCGGAAGGAAAGTACGAGGTCTCGCTGCCGGTGCGGAGCTGGGACGGCCGCTCCATCTACTACACGGCCAACCACGACCACCCCGGCAAGTACGACCTCTGGCGGGTGGAGACCGCCTCTGGAAAAGCCGAGCAGCTCACGCGCTTCGGCGGCGGCTACACCCACGCCGTGCTCTCCCCCGACGAGAGCCAGCTCCTCTTCCTAGGCTCCACGATCACCCGGCCGGACGAGGTCTGGGTGCAGGCCGCCCGGCCCGGCGCCGAGGCCCGCCAGGTCAGCCAGACGCGGACGCCCCTCTTCCTCGCTCAAGCCTGGACGGTGCCGGAGATCCTCCCCATCCCCTCCACGCATGGGGCCGGGGCGATCTACGCCCGGGTCTTCACGCCGGAGGGCTTCGATCCGGCGAAGAAGTATCCGGCGGCGGTGTTCGTCCACGGCGCGGGCTATCTCCAGGAGGTCACCTACGGCTGGTCGAGCTACTTCCACGAATTCATGTTCCACACCTTCCTGACCCGCCACGGCTAC
>JAICSG010001060.1 GCA_025937035.1 Thermoanaerobaculia bacterium
GGGACCGTGAAGACCTACAGCAACCCGCAAGGAGCGCCCTTCCAGCCGATCCAGGATACGGGGGCGTTCGCGACGTGTAACTGAGCGGCGGCGGGGGAGGGCTGGAGCTCTCCCCCCAACTGACTCGCAGTGGAGGTCAGGCGGTTTTCTTTTTGCCTTTAGCCCCCTTTTTGGCGGGCTCCTCCTCATCCATCTCGCGCCAGAAATCTTCGTGGCTGATTCCCTCGCCTTCGCGGATCTGCTGGCGCGCGGTTTTCAGGATGGACTGCAAGCGAGGCGAGTGGGCCAGGACCAGGCGTTCGAGCTCTTCGTCGTCCCGCACAGCCAGCAGCGCGGCGACCGGCCTGCCGTTCCGTGTAACGATCACCAACCCCTGCTCGCTCTCTTTCAAATAGGCGCTGAACTGGGCCTTGACCTCTGCGACCGAGGCGATTTTCACGGCTCTATCTCCTCTCCGCCGATGAGCAAACGGTCCCGCTCCTTGACACCGATCGCCAGGATGTACACCACCCGGTTCTCTCGATCGATCTCATAGAAGGCCCGGAACCGGTTGTCGGGACCGAACCGTAGCTCCCACTGCGCTTCGAAGACTGCCGGTTGGCGCAGCGGCTTGCGGTTTCTGGTCTCGGCATCAGGCTCGAACGACAACTGCTCTTCGAGGGTCTCGCGAATCAGCGAATAGTGCCGTCGCTCGATGGCTCGGAGGTGATGTTTGACCTCGGGCGCATAGACCAGGGTATGGGGTTGCCGTCTCACCATGTGACCATAATTGTGGTCATCCAGGCTCGGTCTGTCAACCCAGGCTACGCTCTTATAAACCTATGGCGGTGGAGCCTCCGGCGGCTTCGGGGGCTCCGGCGGCGGGGCCTCTCCGGGGGCGCCCTCGGGTTTCTCCGCCCCCTCGTCTCCGCCGAAGAGGCCGCTGAACTTGCGCTTGAGCCAGTCTCCGAGGCGCTCGCCGAAGGCGTGCTGGGTCTCCTCGAAGCGCGGCTCGTGGTTGAGGTTGCAGACCTGGGTGGGCTTCTGGCCGGGGAGGAAGACCTCGTCGATCCGCGAGGGGCAGATCGGACGGGCGAGGAGGCCGCTCTCGCGGCAGATCACGGCGTGCTCCAGGCCCGGCGGCTCCGGGAACTTCTCCCGCTCGGCGCCGTCCAGCGCGCCCTCCATGTAGCGGCCCCAGATCGGCAGCGCCGCGCGGGCGCCGGAGAGGGTGGTGGACCCGGGGTTGTCCCGCCCCACCCAGACGACCGTCACGCGGTCGGGACGGTAGCCGGCGAACCAACTGTCGCGCGCCTCGTTGGTGGTCCCCGTCTTGCCCGCCAGGGGGCCGGGGATGCTGTAGCGCCGCACCCCGCGGGCCGTCCCCCGCTCGACCACCCCTTCCAGGACGGTGGTGGTGATGTACGCGATCTTGGGATCGAGCACCCGCTCCGGCGCCTTGGGCTTGGGCTCGGGGACCGGCTTGCCGTCCGGCGCCAGCACGCCGGCCAGCCCGTGCAGCGGCGGACGCACGCCGCCGCTCGCCAGGGTCGAGTAGACCACCGCCACCTCGCGCGGGGTCACCGCCGAAGCGCCCAGGGCCAGCGCGGGCACGGGGTCGAGGTCGGCGTCGATCCCCAGCCGGTGGGCGGTCGCCGCGACCTTGTCGAGCCCCACGGCCATGCCGAGCCGGATCAGCGGCACGTTGCGGCTCCCCTCCAGGGCGGCGCGGGTCGTGATGGGGCCGTGGAACTCGCCGTCGGCGTTCTTCGGCGTCCAGAGATTGCCGCCGGCCTTGAGGGTGAGCGGCTCGTCCTTCAGGATCGAGGCCGGCGAGAATTTGCCGCTCTCCAGCGCCGCCACGAAGACGATCGGCTTGAAGCAGCTTCCAGCCTGGCGGTGCGCCTGGGAGACGCGGTCGAACTCGCTGGTGGCGAAATTCCGGCCGCCCACGTAGGCGAGGATGGCCCC
>JAICSG010000352.1 GCA_025937035.1 Thermoanaerobaculia bacterium
CCACGCCCAGGCGCGGGACGCGGTCGGAGAGGCTCTCGACGCCACCAGCCTGCGCGCGGAGCTCCCCGTCACCGGCTTGCCGGTGCTCCACGTCACCAGCCGCGCCGCCGATCGCCGCACCTATCTGCAACGGCCCGACCTCGGCCGCCGGCTCGACGAGGCCAGCGCCCGCCAGCTCGCCGCGGCCGGCGGCGCGTCCGACCTCGCCGTGGTGATCGCTGACGGCCTGTCCGCGCTCGCCGTGCTGCGGTACGCGGCGCCGACCGTCGCGGCCCTGCTGCCTCTTCTCGATGGGCTCCGGATCGCTCCGCTGGTCCTCGCCACGCAAGGCCGCGTGGCCCTGGCCGACGAAGTGGGAGCCCTGCTCGGCGCGCGGCTGGCGCTGATCCTCCTGGGCGAGCGCCCCGGGCTCTCCTCGCCCGACAGCCTCGGCGCCTATCTCACCTTCGCGCCGCGCGTGGGGTGCCTCGATTCACAACGCAACTGCGTCTCCAACATCCGCTCCGAGGGCCTGCCCCCCGATCGCGCCGCCCGCAAGCTCGCCTGGCTGATCCGCGAGGCCTTGCGGCGGGAGCTGACCGGCGTGGGCCTTACCGACGAGAGCGAACGGGCGCTCCCGCCGGCGGCTCTTCCGGAGAACAGACCCACTCCATTGAAAGGAGACCCATGACCCAGTACGACTCGATCGCCCTCGACTACCAGCGGATCTCCGCCGCCGTGCCGCTCCGCGACGCCGAGTGGTACTCGCTCCGCCAGCGGCTGGGCGACCTGACCGGTCTCGCCGTCCTCGACCTGGCCTGTGGCGACGGGATGGGCACGCGCCTGCTCAAGCGGTGGGGAGCCGCGCGCGTGGTGGGCGTCGACATCTCGGCGCAGATGATCGCGCTGGCCCGGCAGCGGGAAGACGCGGAGCCCATGGGGATCGAGTACCGCGTCGCGGACGCCGCGGCGCTGGGGAAAATCGGCTCGTTCGACCGTGTCTCCGCCGCGTACCTCCTGCACTATGCCGAGAGCCGGGAGCAACTGCTCCAGATGATGCGGACGATCTACGACAACCTCGCGCCGGGCCAGCGGTTCGTCGCGAGCATCACCAATCCGCTCCAGCCGCCGCGGCCCGTCGTCGATCAGCGAAAATACGGGTTCAGCTACCGGCTTCTGGATGAGATCCTTCATGAGGGGGCGAGGCTCCGCGGCACCCTGTACCTCGGCGCGAGCACGGTGGATTTCGATTTCCACTGGTGGCCCTGGGAAGTGTACGAGGAGGCAGCCCGAGCCGCGGGATTCCGCTCCTGCGAGATCGAGCCGTTCCTGATCCCCACGGAATCGGAGCACCAGCGTGGCGAGGGCTTCTGGGACGAGTACATCGCCGCACCGTCGGCGATGCATATCATCGGCCAAAAATAGGAGCCGCGGTCACACGCTGGGCGACGGCGCGGCCACCGAGCGCAGGAATGACCGGACCACCGCCTCAAAGCGCTCAGGTTGGTCATACGGTGCTCCATGCCCAGCGTCTTGTATCAGCTCGATCCGAACGCGCGAATTAAGACCCTGAAGCTCTCTTGCCGTCTCCAGGGAAACGACGCCGGCGTCTCCAAGAACCAATAAGATCGGAACGTCGATTATGCTCACCAACTGGCGATACTCGGGATTGGGCGGTGTGAGCACGTCAAAGGCTCTCATTCGGGTCTGCAGCCTCGCGGTGGCCAGGAGCTCGACCATCTCGGGCGAACGGCGCGGATGCCGCATCTGTAGCTGAGCCAGTACGTCGTGCTTGTCCTGGCTGAGAAGCCGGCGGTGTTGCTCGGCGACGTCGCTGTCATAAACTTCGCGCTGGCGTTGCGGGCTCAAGAACGTCGGATCGGCCAGGATGACGCCGCGGACCATCCTGGCGGCCCGGCTCGCGACCACAGCCGCCGTCATGCCCCCCATGGAGTGCCCCAGAAGAACCGGAGCCGAAAGCCCGAGCCCTTGGATGAGCTCGATGACGTCACTCGCGTGATCCTCGTACCTGTACCCATGGAGCGGCGTGCTCGAGCTCCCGTGTCCTCGGGCGTCCGGCATCACCACATCGTACTCACTCTCGAGAGAGCGCGCCAAAGGAGCCCAGCAGGCTCCGTTGCCAGTCAATCCATGAAGCAGAACCAACGGCGGTTTATCCCCTCCGGTTCGCAGATAATGGATTTGAGCGTCGTTGGCTTCGCGGATTCCAGTCATCCAACTCATCATTGAAATCGATCCCAATGTGGCTTGGCACTAGCCGCCGGGCGGCCCGCCGGTCAGAAGATCGGCTTCAGGACCATCCGGCCGTACGCGATGAACACCATGAGGAGGCCCAGCACGCCGCTCATGATGATGGGCGGGATCTCGTGATACTTGACGTGAACCCCGATGAACACGAGGCTCTCGATCGCCAGGAGCGCGGCAGCCAGGACCGTCAGCGACGGGTGCCAATGGAGAGCGGCGGGGACGATGAGCCCGACCGTGCAGACGAGCTCCAGGGCGCCCAGGGCCGTCCAGGCCTTCCGCGGCAACGCACCAAAAGACGGGACCCCCTCGCTGACCTTGTCGAACAGGAAGACCTTCATGACGCCCGACGCTCCGTACAGGAGCGCGGCGAGGATCTGCAGGACCCACAACAGGATGCTCATTGTGTGCCTCCCTCCCGGTTTCCGCGTCGGCGTGCTTCCAGGGCCTGACGCTGATAGAGGTGCGCTGAAGCCCGATGGCTACCGTCTCGGCTCATACCGCATCGCCACCGCCCCCGAGCCGAGCTCCAGCCGGCTCACGAGCTTCAAGTCGACATACTTCGACAGCCCCGCGAACAACGTCGGCCCATGGCCCACCAGCCTGGGCTGCACCACGAATTCGTACTCATCGATCAGCCCCAGCTCCGTCAACGCCAGCGGGAGCTTCACGCCTCCCACGAACAATCCCTGACCCGGCTCCCGCTTGAGCTGCTGAACGGCCGTCCCCAGATCCCCGCGCACGAGCTCCGCGTTCCAATCAACCCGGTCCAGGGTGCTCGACACGACGTACTTCTTCGCCGCGCCGATCGTCCGGGCGAAGGGCTCCATCCAATCAGGCCTCGCTCCCGTCCCCGCCGGCGGCCGCCACGCTGCCTCCATCATTTCGTACGTCACCCGGCCAAAGAGGAGGGCATCGGCCCGTTCGAGGTTCTCGATCGCGTGACGATGCAAGTCTTCGTCCGCGAGCATTACACGATGATCGCAGCACCCGTCCAATGTGACGTTGATGGAGTACCGAAGGGGTCGCACTCCGTAAGAGTACCGCCGATGGGGTGCGAGGTGCCACCCGAATCGCGCGGAGCACAAGCGGGGTGAGGGCTTCTGGGACGAGTACATCGCCACACCGTCGGCGATGCATATCCTCGGTCAAAAGTAGAAGCCGCGGCGGCGCACTCCTTCATCTACATAGCTCAAATTCTGGATGGCTCGCGTGTTGCAGCGATTTACCGCATGCAATTCATGCATCTTTCCAGGAGGTGAACCATGTCCCGCTCATCCCGTTCCGGTATGGCTCTTCTCGCGTTCCTGCTCGGCTTGGGGGACGCCGCCGTCCCGGCGGCGGCGGATCACTTCCGCGGAGGGAAGATCGAGTGGTGCTGGTCCCCGCCGGTCCCGGACTACCTCTACAACTACATCACCTTCCGGATCGAAGCGATCTATCAGCGCGACGCGTCCCAGCAGATCGGCGATACGGTCGTCGAGACCTTTCACTTTGGCGACGGCACCAGCCAGCCCGTGACCCTGACGGTCACCGAGGTCAAGGGAGATTCGACGCCCGGCAGCGATAGTTGGTTCGTGGCCGCCGGCACCATCCCCCACCACTTCTATCCCTACGGCACACCCAACTTCGTCTGGGCGGGCCTCGGCGACTGCTGCCGGATCGACGGCACGGCCGGCCCCGCGTCCCTCAACAACCGCAACGGTGCCCCCTACCAGGTGCGCAGCCGGGTCTACGTGATCGAGGAGTACTGCTCGCCGCCGGTTCCCCTGCCGCGGGTGATCTGGCTCTCCGGCGGGATCGGCGACACTTTCGAGATCCCGCTGCCGGTCGCCGCCAGCGCCCCCGGCTCGGGCAGTTACGAAGTCTTGAATTGCCGGTTCGCCAGCGACGGCGAAGCGGGCGGCGGCCCCAACCCCGACGGCATGACCCTCGACCCGGCGACCTGCCGGATCACCTGGACCCCCAGCGGCGACCCGAATAAGCTCTGGACCACCCAGGTCCAGACGGAGGACTACATCTCGTATGGCGCGTTCCTGATCGCCACCACGCCCATCGACTTCCTCCTCGGCCTCGACGCCGCCACACCCCAATGCTGGCTCGCGGACACGAATCCCGGGCCGCCGGCGCGGATCAGGGTTCTGGCCCGTGACCTCCGGAGCGGCTTGAAGAGCATCGACGTTCTCGAGGCGGCCAATGCCACCGTCCAGGTTCCCGCGATCCCTCAAGGCACCAACGATGCCCTCGAGGTCTTCGGCACCAAGATCGATCAGACCAAGAGCTCGCGCATCCGGCTCCGTATCACCGACCTCGCTGGAAACGCCACGGAGTGCGACCCCGTGCTCACCGAGGAGATCCGGTCGACCGGCCAGCCGGTGAGCAGCACCTACGAAAGCGTCCCGCCCGAGGAGCACGTGGTGACGATTTACAACGGCGACCCGGGGCTCACCTCCTTGGATGTCGAGGTCAATGGCAAGAGATTCAAGATGACCGCCCTGCGGTCCGGCGAAGAGCGAACCCTCGACGTCGCCTCCGCCGTCCTCTCGGGTGCCCCCTCGACCTTCGTGCTCACCTCGCACGGCAAGCCCGGTGGCAAGGCGACCGTCATGATCTGGGAAGGGCGGTGATCCTTCTTAAGAGGGTGTCTTGAAAGTCGCCTATCTTGGAGAGACGCCCCACGTGTAGGCCTCCTTCAGCGATCCGTAGCGCGAGTGAGCTCGGCCGGGAGCAGCCCTGTATCGATTAGGGTGGCACCTAATCTAGGGCACCTGTCCTAGCTGGTGGCACCTGTCCTAGCGGAGCACCTGTCTAGCGGAGTCTAGCGGACGGCGAAGCCGCCGTCCGAGTGCAAGCGCCGTGTCAGGAGCAGTGCTCCACAACAAGTGCCAGCATCCATTCCCA
>JAICSG010000213.1 GCA_025937035.1 Thermoanaerobaculia bacterium
CCTCTGGCCTCAGTCTGGCTTGACGGGGGATTTGGGCCGTCGAAAGCGCCTTTGATGAGGCATTCCTCAGATATCATAAGGCTTTCCTCCGGGTGAACGAGGCACGAAGGACAGGGAATGGCTCATTCCCCGGAGATCAAGGGGCGTTCCCCAGGAATCATACCTCATTTCCTGCAATGCGCATGCCTCGGAGGACCCTTCGGGCTCCATTCCCCGCTCTTCGGACGGCTCGTCGAACGGGGAACGCGGCGCGATGGAGGCTTCGCGCCGTTCGTCCGGGAGAGAAAGGGGCGCGGAAGGCGGGGAATGAGGCGCGAAGTGGTCTTGGCGGGTTTCGAGACGCGGGGAAAGCGGCTCGAAGGGGCCGCTGAAAGCGGCAAAGTCCCCTCCGGATGGGAGGAGGACGGGGGAATGAGAAGCGCCGGGCGCGCTGCGCGGCGCCTCGTCCCCTGGCTCATTGACAATCTAGGGTTCACACAGGGGAGCGGACGGGGAACGCTCCTCTGTTCCCACCTTTTATCGCGGCGGCCACGCTTCGGGTCCCTTGCGGCCGGGACCGGTGTGCGCCGCCGTCCCGCAATCTCAGAAGGTCCACAGCACACGAGGGTAAAGTCCATCGTTTCTTCGCACCAGCAACCGAGCGTGCCAAAATCACCCATGCCCAAGCCCACGGAACCGGTCGTCCCCTTCTATCTCCTCCCCTACCACGAGGCCCGCCGGCACGGGGCGAAGGGGCTGGACGCTCTGCTCTGGACCAGCAAGGAGGGGCAGCGGATCCGCTTCGACACCATCGCGCGGCTCTGTCCCCTGGAGGGAAAGACGATCGTCGACGCCGGGTGCGGGCGGGCGGATCTGCTCGGACGCCTCCTGGAGCTCGGGATCGTCCCCGCCCACTACACCGGGCTGGAGATGATCCCCGCCACCGCCCGGGCCGCCCGCCGGAGGCGGTACGAGCGGTGCAGGATCGTCCGGGCCGATTTCGTGCGCGAGCCCGAGAAGCTCAAGGTGGGCGCCGACGTGGTGGTCTTCAGCGGCTCGCTCAATACCCTGACGCGGCCGCAGCTCTATCGCACCCTGCGCGCCGCCTGGGAGGCCGCCGGCCAGGCCCTGGTGTTCAACTTCCTCTGCTCCCCCTACTGGTGCGGCGAGGACTGGCTCACCTGGCACCGCCGCAAGACCGTGCTCGCCTTCTGCCGGTCGCTCGGCGGCGAGCCCCGCTTCGACGAGGGCTACCTGCCGGGGGACTGCACGATCGCCATGACCCGGCCGGGCGCCTGACCCTCACCGCCTGGTCACCATCACCGTGCCGTCCTCGTCGGTCCAGGCGCCGTTGTTGCCCTGATAGGCGTCCTTGGGATCGCGCAGGAAGAAGGCGACGTAGTAGGTGCCGGGCTTGGCCCCCGGCGGCACGCGGATCGGCCCCACGCTCAGCGTCTGGGTGGCGCCGGAGGGGACGGTCCCCCCGAGGCGGACCCGCTTGGCCAGCACGGCGCCCGTGAAGCTCAGCCGGCTCGGCGCCAGATAGACCTCCACCGTCGGCCTCACCAGGGGCACGGTGCCGGTGTTCTCGATCTTGATCGGCGCCGTGAGATTGAAGCTGCTCCCGGCGCGCACCGTGTCCGCCGCCGGCCGGGCGGGGGTGTACTCCGCCTCCTTCCCGAAACGGTCGAGAGAGGTGGTGTAGGAGCTGATGAGGCCGTCGCGCAGAGGGTGGCCCGGCGGGAAGGCGTCGCGCACGGCGGCGGTATCGTCCGCGAACAGCTCCACCACGTAATAATGCTTGCTCTTGTAATTCATCACCGAGTCCCACCAGACCTGCTGGTACTGCCAGGGGTGGAGCAACCCCCAGACGTGGCCGAGCTCATGGAGGGCCACGTCCTTGAATGGATACCCGCCGTCGCGGCTCATCCCCTCCACGTCGTCGAGGGTCCAGGTCCATTTGGGATTGAAGACGACATCCGCCTCGGTGATCACGCCGTCCACCCGCTTGACGAAGGAGATGCCCAGGATTCCGGCCCCGACGTCCCCCCAGCTTCGGCCGAACTGGGACTGCATCTGCGCGTCGGTCGGGAAACCCGCGATATCGGAGACGCCGTTGCCATAGGCCCAGGTCGGCGAGGGCGAGGCCGTGACCCGGAAGAGATCGCCGCCATAAACGTTCCAATAGGCCATCTCGTGCTGATCCCAGGGGGAGAACGGAGAGCCTTCGGGGAGCGGATTGATCACGACCGGCGCCTGAGCCAGCTCGTGATAGACGAATTTTTCCAGCGCCGGCCGTGGGCTCCGGGCGGGAGGATTCCCTACGATCTCGACGATGGCGGGCGCGCCGTCTCCGGGCGGCAGGGGGACCGCGGCCGCAGGGCCGGCGAGAGGCGGGAGCGATTCCAGGAGCGAGACGGGCGGGGCCGCGGGGTCCCAGGCCTTGGCCGGCAACCCCGGCGTGGACGGCGGGGCCGGACGCGGCGCCCAGGCCTTGGCGGCCAGCGGCCGGACGGCGGCGACGAGATCGGCGAAGCGGACCGGCCGCTCCTGGAGGGTCAACGGCTCCCGGCTCTCCCCCATCGCGGCGAGATGGCCCGGCAGCTCGCGGAACATCCCCTGCCAGGCCCCGGTGACGGGGGTCAGGCTGGGCTCGTCCAGGCGCCCCAGGAAGAGCAGATAGCGGGAGCCGGGCTCCAGGTGGATGGTGACGCAGGTCTCGTCGGAGAGACGCCCGAGGGTGCCACCGGGCACGGTGATCGAAAGGTGGTCCGGGGCCTCACCCCGCAGGCGCTCCTCGACGCGCAGGGCGTAGTCCGTGACCAGGAGCGTGTGCTGCTCGTTCCACCGGCTCTGCCGGCTCTCGACCACGGCGACCACGATGTGGGGGGAGGCCGCCGCGAGCTCCGGGACGGTCATCCGCTCGACGTGAGCGATCGCAAGGCAAGGGAAGAAAAGCGCGGCCAGCGCCAGAAGACCGGCGGTCCTGCGAAGCTTCACCATCACCAGGGCTCCTTTCCGAGAGCCCTCCTACCCGCGATCTCCCAGGCAAGAACAACAAACGGCAAAACGGCTCTGAAATTCTATACCGAATTCAATCGTCCTCGCACGCCTCCGCGATCTTCGCGGTATCCGCGTACTGCTCGAAGCGCACGATGCGGCTCTTCTCCAGCCAGTAGACGTGGGCGAAGGCGGCCTGCATCGACTTGCCGGTCCGCCGGCAGGTACCGCGATAAGCGCCGAGGGCGACGACCGAATCTCCGGCGTTCAGCCAGCGCCCGACCCCGGCCTCCCAACCGTCCCAATCCTCCGCGAGCCGGAGGAAGACCTCACTGAGGACGGTCTCCGCGCCGACGTAGCTGCCGCCGTCCGGGAAGCCCTCGTTCTGGATCCACTCGACCTCCGGATGGAGGACGCCCAGGATGAGGTCCTCGTCCCCATCCTGCAGAGCTTTGTAGAGGCTCTGGACGACCTCCAGGTTGCTCATCACCGTATAGTCGTCGTCCTCATCCCCCTCCGCGAGCTCGGCGTCGGCGTCCGCCAGCACCAGCCCGCAGCCGCGACATTCGACGGCCCCGGGAGACAGGCGGGCCTTGCAGACGGGGCAGACGCCGGGGGGAGAGATCTCGGCCAGCCCGGCCGCCTCGTCGCCCAGCCGCTCCCGGACCATCTTCTGGTCGAGCTCGTAGGCACTCCGCGCGTCTCTCTTCGCTACGGAGATCTCGTAGAACGGGTGATGGGAAGAGGAGCCCTCGGCCATCTCGATCCGGCTGGGGATGCCGTGGATCGAAAAACGCTTCTGGAGGGCCTCGATCCATTCGAGATCCCGGTCGCCCCGGATGGCGATCACGTCGGCGTCCGGGGCGAGGGTCTCCCGCGGGGCCTTCTGCCGGCCTCCTCCGGGCGGCACGGTGGCGGCGCCGCAGTCGATGCAGCGGGTCACATGGGGCTGAAACTCGGCCCCGCAGTTGGAGCAGACCACGTAGTCGTAATTTTGCGCCGGCACCGGACCGTATTTGTCGAGCTCCAAGAGCGCCTCCTTTCCGACGTGCTGCTGTGTCGTAAGTATCTCACCTTTCGTCCGGTTACAATGCGGACGAAAGGAGACTCCCATGTTCGTAGGGCACGAGGCGGTAGGGCTGGCCGGCCGTGTGAAGACCCCGTGGATCTCGCTGGGAACCTGGCTCCTGGCCGTGCAGTTTCTCGACCTGCTCTGGCCGATCTTCCTGCTGCTGGGCTGGGAGCACGTGCGCATCGCGCCGGGCATCACCAGGCTCAGCCCCATGGACTTCTACGATTATCCGATCTCCCACAGCCTGGTGGGGGCGCTCGGCTGGTCGGTGGTCTTCGGCATCGGCTACCTGTTCCTGGGCAAATCGGACCGGGCCCTGCGGGGGCGCGGGGCGCTGCTGCTGGGCGCCGGAGTCTTCAGCCACTGGCTGCTCGATCTCCTGGTGCACCGCCCCGACCTGCCCATCCTCCCCCACGGCCCCTACGTGGGCCTGGGGCTCTGGAATTCGACCGCCGAGCTCTGGATCGAGGGCGCTCTTTATGTGGCCGGTATCATGGTCTATACGCGCGCCACCCGGGCCCGCGACGCCATCGGCCGCTGGGGGCTCTGGGTGCTGCTGGTGCTCCTGGCGGGGATGTGGCTCTCCGGACCCTTCGCTCCTCCGCCGACGGACGTGCGGGCGATCGCCTGGGGGGCCCTCGTGATCGGCTGGCTCGTCCCGCTCTGGGGGTGGTGGGTGGACCGGCACCGGGAATATAAAGGATAAGCTGGAGACGGCCGGAGCGGCCCTCCGGCCGTCTCTGCTCATCCTCAACAGTAGTTGACGCCGTCCGAGCAGCCGCCACCCTGATATTCGGAAGGATCCGGGCACATGCTGGAAAGGTAGCTGCAGCAGTTGGAGAGCGTGTCGTAACAGGTCGCGAAATAGCGTACGCCGCTACAGTAGAGGGAGCAGCTGATGCCGCTGGCGCGCGCGGTCCTCACCGACCCTCCGTACAGGCTGAGCAGAATTGCGATCAAACCGACAATCCGAAAGATTTTCATCGCCATCTCCTTTCGCTGAGCGGGCCCGAGCCCTGAGTCTCAGTGTAGAGATGCGCTCCACAGAAATCTTTCAAAATCTTGCGGTTTGCGAAGAGGAGGCCCTACCCCGCCGCCACCGCGGCCCCGCCTCCAGGAGCGCCATTGACTCAACACCCAAGACAACGATATCGTTGTGTCTATGATCCCGCCCCTGAATGCCGCCGGTAATCTGCCCCCTGGCATTCATTGGGCCACCTGGAGCGAGCTCGTAGACCGCTTTGGAGCCTCACCCCGCCGGGTCCAGCTTCTCGATGGGTTGAAGCGGGCACTCCAGTCCTTGGAGGATGCTGGCTGCCAAACCGTGTATGTGGACGGAAGCTTTGTAACGGCCAAGGAGGTCCCGGGAGACTTCGATGCCTGCTGGGATCCCCTCGAGGTCGACGGGGGACGGTTGGATCCTGTACTTTTGGACTTCAGCAACCGGCGAGCGGCTCAGAAGGCGAAGTATGGAGGAGAGCTGTTTCCCTCCTTGGCTTTCGCGGATCCTGCCGGCAATACATTTCTCGAGTTTTTCCAGATCGACAAGAGCACCGGAGAAGCCAAGGGAATCATCGCCATCGATCTAAAGAAGGTGCAGCTATGATCAAGAACGAACGCGAGTACCGCATCACCGTGGCGCAAACCCACAAGTTCGAGCAGGCGCTCTCTCAGCTTGACACATCACAAGGGCCGAGCGCCCTCCATCCATTGATCCAAAAGGCCCAGCGGGATGCTCTGCAGAGTCAACTGGAAGAGCTCCGCGAGCAGATCGCCGAGTATGAGTCGCTGAGGTCCGGGCAGCAGGCGGTCATCTCTTTGAACTCTCTGGAGGAGCTACCCCGGGCCTTCATCCGTGCTCGCATCGCGGCGGGTTTGACTCAACGAGAGCTCGCGGAGAGGATGGGTCTCAAGGAGCAGCAGATCCAGCGCTATGAGGCGACCGAGTATGCTTCCGCCGACTTTGCCCGGATCAACGAGGTAGCGAGAGCCCTGGGTCTACGGGTGCGGGAAGATATCTTTCTGAGCAACTCCCAGCACCCTTCCACCGAGCAACTGACGGATCTCGTCCAGCAAACCGTGGCCGCTTATCTCAAGAAAGTCGGCTGACGGCAACCGCGCTCGCCAGAGGAGGCTCTAACCCGCCGCCACCGCCGAGCCGGTGAAGGCGGCGATGCGGGTGAAGGGCGGGAAGGTGGCCAGGGGATCGGCGTTCATGGTGCCCCACTGGGTGATGCCGTCCGGCAGCAGGTCCCGGAGATCGCAGGGCTCGTCGCCCAGGAGGAACGGCGCGCTGTTCACCAGCTCCGCCGAGAAGACGTTGGTGGCGATGGCGAAGCCGCCCGGGATCGGCGAGGAGAGCGTCTGCCCCATCACCACGCTCGTCCGCCGGAACACGGCGACGCGCGTCCCCCGCGAGAAGGAATCCGGGTCCTGGAAATCCCCGCCGCCCACCGGATTCAAATAGACGCTGAATTCCCCGCGCGTGTCGAGGCCGATCGTGATGTTGCCGTTGGTGACCGACTGCGCGTCGAACGGTGCGGAGCGGAAGGTGAGACGGGCGGTCGCCTCCCCCATCGTGCCCGGGTTGAACAGCGCCCCCTGGATCCCCTCCAGGTGGAGGAAATAGCCCAGGTCCTGGAGCTTGCCGTCCTGGTCCAGATAGAAGCGGCCGGTGACATACCAGGCCACGCGGCCGGGGGTGATCGGCATGCGGAGTCCCTCCTCGAAAAGGTCGCCGCATTCTGCCACAGAGGCCCGCGCCCTGCGGTACCATCCTCCGAAATCCAGCCGCCGGAGGACCATCATGAAGAAGCTCCTCGCC
>JAICSG010001253.1 GCA_025937035.1 Thermoanaerobaculia bacterium
ATGCACATCCACCTCGCCTTGCTTGGCGGAGCTGGAGACGGCGCGGGAGGTGCGGGTGTTCTAAACCCGATTGATCAGTGTTTGCCCGAAGGGGTAGGAAGCAGGAGCGTGTTGACCTGCTGAATATCCAGAAAGTGATCGTCGTAGGTCAATACGGGGACCTTTGCCTTCTGAAGAAAACCGATCCAGAGCTCTCCCAGAGCGATAGACGGCAGGCCCAGCCAATCGGCACGATCGATCAGATCGACGACCGCTGGATCTCCCCGTTTGAAATGGCTGTAGGCTGATGTATCCAGACAGTAGCGGCTCAACGCCAGAGGTCCTCGTCCAACTGCTCGGTCACGGCGATCGCGGCCTCGAACTGGTCGTGCTCTTCCGTGGTCCACGTTCCAGCCAGGCGCGCCAGACCGTTCCTCTTCTCTTCCGAGGAGCCGATCTTCAAAGCCCGGCGCAGGAGCTCGATCACCGTATCATCCAGAGAAGCATGTAGCCGCATGCTCTCGCGCTGGAGAGCCTGGGCCAGCTCCAGAGGTATGTTGTGGATGGTGAGGCTTTCCATGGCGATTCCCTCGGCTCGCTTTATTCTATGCGAAGAGCCGGTCACTTCACCACCACCACCTCGACCTCCCCCTCCCGGCGGCCGAGATGGGCTCCGACGTCTTTGCCGTAGCGCTCGAAAACCAGATCGACCGCGGCGTCGTTCACCCGCAGGTTCCGCAGGGTGAGGCGGTCGATGCAGGCCGGGAGCTCGGGGCGGTCGAGGCAGATCTTGCCGCTCGGAGCGTCGATGTCCAGCCCCAGGCAGGCCTCGACGAGGAGGAAGACCGCGCCCGCCGCCCAGGACTGCGGAGCGCAGGCGACCGGATAGAGGGTCGGCCCCTCGTGGGAGCGCTGGCGGAAGCCGCAGAAGAGCTCCGGCATGCGCTGGAGATCGAAATGCTGGATCGCCTCGAAGAGCCCGGTGAGCACCTTCACCGCCCCGTCCTTGCGGCCGTAGCGCGCCAGCCCCAGGGCGATCAGGGAGTTGTCGTGCGGCCAGACCGAGCCGTTGTGGTACGACATCGGGTTGTAGCGCACCTCGTTGGCGTCGAGGGTGCGGATCCCCCAGCCGGAGAAGGAGGACTCGTTGAGCAGGGTGTGGGCCACCCGCCAGGCGCGCGGCCGGCTGGCGATCCCCGTGAGCAGGGCGTGCCCCGCGTTCGAGGCCCGCACCTCGCATCGGCGTTTCTCGCCGTCGAGCGCCAGGGCGTAGGTGGAGATCTCCTCGCACCAGAAATCCTTCTCGAATTTCTCCCGCAGCTCCTCGGCCCGCCGCTCCAGCTTCTGGGCGTGATCGTCCTGGCCGAAGAGGCGGGCCAGCAGGGCGGCGGCCCGGCGGGCGGCGTAGACGTACCCCTGAACCTCGCAGAGGGCGACCGGACCCTCCACGAGCCGGCCGTCGCGGTGGAAGATGGCATCGAACGAGTCCTTCCACCCCTGCGAGGTGAGGCCGTTCGAGGAA
>JAICSG010000988.1 GCA_025937035.1 Thermoanaerobaculia bacterium
ATTGGAGGAAGCCCCAAGAGCGCGGTGCCCTATTGTAGAGACGCCCCGTGGGGCGTCTCCCTGTTTGCAGGACAGAAACGGGGCCGGGAGATGAGGTCCACCGACGCCCCGGCCGCGGTCCCCCCGGCCCCCCTCCCCGCCCAGGAATCCCTGCTCGTCCGGGGCCTGAGCACCTGGGACGGCGCCCTGCTCACGGTCGGCTCGATCGTGGGCACGGGCATCTTCATCACCACGGGGGACATGGCGAAGGTGCTCCCCCATCCGGGGCTGATCCTGCTCGTCTGGCTGGCGGGCGGGCTGCTCACCCTCGCCGGGGCCCTCACCTACGGCGAGCTCGGCGCCATGTTCCCGCGCGCCGGCGGCCTCTACCACTACGTCAAGGAGGCCTACGGGCCGCTCTGGGGGTTCCTCTACGGGTGGACCGCCTTCCTGGTCATCATGTCCGGCGGCATCGCGGCCCTCGGCGTGGCCTTCGGCGAGTACCTGGGGAGCTTCCTGCCCTGGTTCTCCACCCAGCACGTCCTGCTCGAGATGCCCCTGGGCTCCTGGACCTGGACGCTCTCGGGGGGACAGGTGGCGGCGGGGATCGCCATCCTCGTCCTCACCGCCGTCAACCACCTCGGGCTCAAGGAGGGGGCCTGGACCCAGAACGCGTTGACGGTGCTGAAGATCGGCTCCATCGTCGCCTTCGCGGCTTTCGGGCTCTTCGTGCCGGCCAAGGTGGCTCCGAATCTCCACGGCCCCGTGGGCACGGTCCCCGGCGGCCTGCTCGCCGCCTTCGGGGTGGCGATGATCGCCGCCCTCTGGACCTACGACGGCTGGTACGGCCTCACCTGCTCGGCGGGCGAGATGCGCGATCCGGGCAAGAGCCTGCCGCGCGGGCTGATCCTGGGCACGGCGCTGGTGGTCGCTCTCTACATGCTCCTCAACCTGGTCTATGTCCGGGCCCTGAGCATCCCGGACATGGCCGCCACCCCGCGCATCGCCGAGACGGCGGCGGCGGTGCTCTTCGGCCCCGGCGCGGCGCGGCTGATCTCCCTGGCGGTGCTGGTCTCGACCTTCGGCTGCCTCTCCTCGACCATCCTCTACAGCTCGCGGATCTACCTGCCGATGGCCGAGGACGGCCTCTTCTTCCGCTCCCTGGCCAAGGTCGATCCGCAATACCGGACGCCGGTCGCCAGCCTCTGGGCGCAGACGCTCTGGGCGCTGCTGCTGACCGCCTCGGGCACGTACTCGCAGCTCTACACCTACGTGGTCTTCGCGTCGGTCGTCTTCCACGCCATGATCGCCTTCGCGGTCTTCGTCTTCCGCCGCCGGCGGCCCGGCCATCCGCGCCCCTACCGGACCTGGGGCTACCCCGTGGTGCCGGCGCTGTTCATCCTCGCCTGCCTGCTGCTGATCGGGAACACTCTGAAGGAGAGCCCGCGCGAGTCCCTCGCCGGCCTCGCCCTCGTGGCCCTGGGGGTGCCGGCGTACTGGATGTTCCGGCGGGGGCCGGCCGGCGCAAAACTTTGACGCCCGCCCTCCGTAAAAGCCGGGGGGTGTGCATAGAATCCCGTAACGCGGGCGGCCGCTGCCAGGCCGTCCCGAATCCCATGGATTGGAGGAATCGAGTGAAACGGACCTTTGGAACGCTCGCGCTCGGCGGGCTCCTGCTGGCTGGCGGCGCCTTCGCGCAGCCCCAGTACAAGGGCGAGCCCGGCAAGAAGGACGAAGCGGTCAAGAAGAGCCAGAAGACAGGGATCCCCGAGAAGGGGGCCAAGCCTGAGGAGAAGAAGGGGGGCATGACCGCCTCGACCTTCGCCGGCCTCGAATTCCGCAACATCGGCCCCGCCGTGGTCGGCGGACGCATCGTGGACGTGACGGTCGATCCCCGCAACCCCACCACCTGGTACGTGGCGGCGGCTTCCGGCGGCGTCTGGAAGACCACCAACGCCGGCATCACCTGGGCCCCCATCTTCGAGGGGCAGGGGTCGTACTCGATCGGCTGCCTGGCGGTCGATCCCAAGAACCCCCTGGTGGTCTGGGTCGGCACCGGCGAGAACAACAGCCAGCGCAGCGTCTCCTACGGCGACGGCGTCTACAAGTCGACCGACGGCGGGCATAGCTGGACGAACGTCGGACTGGCCGACACGCGGCATATCGG
>JAICSG010001196.1 GCA_025937035.1 Thermoanaerobaculia bacterium
CGTCCCGGAGCGGGAGCCGCTCGGCGTGCTCTTCTCCGGGGGGATCGACAGCGGCGCCGTGCTGCTCGCCCTCTACCACGAGCTGCTGGCGCGCGGGCAGAGCCCGTCCCGGCTCAAGGCCTTCACCCTCGCCGTGGACGGCGGCGGCGCCGACCTCGAGCAGGCCCGCGAATTCCTCCGCCGCACCGGCCTCCAGATGCTCCACGAGGTGATCGAGGCCCCCAGCGCCGCCCTCGACCCCTTCGCGGCCGTGGCGGTGATCGAGGACTACAAGCCGCTCGATGTCGAGTGCGCCACGGTCAACCTGGCCCTGCTGCGGGGGATCCGCGAGCGCTACCCCGACTGGCGCCACCTCGCGGACGGCGACGGCGGCGACGAGAACCTCAAGGACTATCCCATCGAGGAGAACCCGGAGCTGACCATCCGCAGCGTGGTCAACAACCGGATGCTCTACCAGGAGGGTTGGGGGGTGGAGGCGATCAAGCACTCCCTCACCTACAGCGGCGGCCTGAGCCGCGGCTGCGTGCGGGGGTACGCCCCGGCCCGGCGCCACGGCTTCCTCCCGTTCAGCCCGTTCAGCCGGCCCCGGACCATCGCCGCCGCCGAGGCCATCCCCTTCGCCGAGCTGACCCGCGGCTCCCACGAGATCCTCTATGGATTGAAGGGCGAGGTGCTGCGCCGGGGTCTCTGGCGGGTGACGGGGCTCGACCTGCCGGTCTTCCCCAAGCGCCGGTTCCAGCACGGCGCGGTCACCCAGGAGGCCTTCCGGAACCAATTCGGACTCCACCCCGTGCGCTACCGGAGCCACCTGCTGAGCCTCCACCAGCAGGGGTAGCTTGTGGAGATGGCCGTCTCCTCCGGCTGGGTGCGCTCCCTGCGGGAGCCCCGCCGGACGATCGATCCCTGGCGCCCTCTCGGCCAGCTCTGGGAGGAGGAGCGCGCGCCGGACGGCGGATCGATCCCGGCGCTCACCGTCTTCCTCGCCGGGGCCGAGTGCCCGTTCACCTGCGTCTTTTGCGACCTCTGGCGGGAGACCCTGGACGGCCCCACGCCTCCCGGCGCGCTGCCGGCCCAGCTCCGCGAGGCCCTGGCCGCCGCCGGGCCGATCCCTGCCCCGGCGGCCCTGAAGCTCTACAACGCCAGCAACTTCTTCGAGCCGCGGGCGGTGCCGGTCGAGGATGAGGACGAGATCCTCGCCCTCGCCGCCCCCTTCGCCCGGGTCACCGTGGAGTGCCACCCCCGCCTGATCGGCGACCGCTGCCTGCGCTTCGCCGAGAGGCTGGCCGGACGCCTGGAGGTGGCCATGGGGCTGGAGACGGTCCACCCCGAGGCCCTGCCGCGCCTGAACAAAGGCCTGACGCTGGAGGATTTCGACCGCGCCGCCGGCCTTCTGCGCCAGGCGGGGATCGGCCTGCGCGCCTTCGTCCTGGTGGGATGCCCGTTCGTGCCGCCGGAGGAGACGGTGGACTGGGCGGTGCGCTCGGCTGCTCATGCCTTCGAACAGGGGGCGGAAAGGGTCTCGCTGATCCCGGTCCGGGGCGGCAACGGCGCCCTGGAAGCGCTCGGCTTCACCCCGCCTCGCCTCGATCAGCTCGAGGAGGCCCTGGAGCGCTGCCTCGATCTCCCGGGGGTC
>JAICSG010000334.1 GCA_025937035.1 Thermoanaerobaculia bacterium
CTGCACGGCTTCGGCTCGGAGCAGTCGGGAGAGAAAGCCGAATTCTTCCGCGCCCGGGCCCAAGAGGCGGGCTCCGGCTTCTGCTCCTTCGATTTCCAGGGGCACGGCCTGTCCGGAGGCGACATGCTGAGACTGACGCTGACGCGCAACCTGGAGGACATGGCGCGGGTTCACACCTTCCTGCGCGACCGGGGCTGCGGCCGGCTGATCCTCCTCGGCTCCTCGATGGGCGGCGGGACGGCCCTCTGGTACTCGGCCCTGCACCCGGAGGAGATCGTGGCGGGGCTCCACATCGCGCCCGCCCTGGAGCTCGAAAAAGGGCTCCTCGCCTGGGCCGGCCCCGAGCGGACCCGCCTCTGGGAGGAGACCGGAAAGATCCACTTCCAGAACGAATTCGTCTCCACCGAGCTCGGCTGGACCCTGATCGTGGATCTCCGCTCCCACCCCACCGAGACCCTCCTTACCCGCTATCGGACCCCCGCTCTCCTGCTCCAGGGGAAGCTCGACACCTCCGTTTCCTGGAAAAGCGTCGCGGAATTCGCCACTTGCTGCACCTTTAAAGAAATAGAGCTGCATCTTTTCGCGGATGGCGACCATAGGCTTACCGACCGCAAGGAGCGGTTGTGGACCCTGATGACAGAATTTCTGCGGGGGCGGGCACTAATTTAGCATTCCAAAAAGTCCGTGGTGCCCTTTGACGCCCACGACCTGAGCGCTTCAAAGGGAGCGCAGATGCCCAATCCCCGCAACAAGTCTTATGATACCGGCATTACTCTTCGCGACTTGGTCTCTCTTCAGACCAGGCACGGAAGGCTGCCCTGACACTGGAGACAAGGGTGTGCCCCTGTCTCGGTGCGTCCATCACGGTCAAAAGGCAATCTCCAGGTAGCACAGGAGCTGCCCGGGTCGATTGCTTGGAGGGAGAGGATATGTCTCGCAAGCTCCAATTTGTCGTCGCCCTGCTGATTCTCTCTTCATTTAGTTTAGGAACCCTGAACGCCATGCCGTCGCAGCACCCTCGCGCAGCGTCGCACGAGGAAGGTATGCTCATGGCCGTCGTGGACTGGATCACGTCCCTCTTCTCCTGGGACAATCTCCATGGCAAGCCGTCAAAGCACCCCCGGACCAAGGTTTCGGTCCAGGTGGACCCGGATGGAGGCAAATAGGGGGAATGTACCAGGGAGCGCCGATCCGGTGCTCCCTTTTTGTCCCGTTTTGCCCACCTGAAGCAACCACTTCTATTGAATGGTAGTTTTCTCTTCGTTGTTCCGGGAGGGCCGATCCAGTGAGAATCCACCCCCACGATCTCTTGCTTCAAGAGCTCCCCAGCGTATGCGCAGAAACCAGGGCTAAATGTCTGGAGCATCTCGCCAGATGCTCAGAGTGCCGGGAGAAGCTGAGCTCATGGCGGCATACCCCGGCGAGCACGCTGGTGGCCCAGATCCTCCCGTTCGGGCGAGGGAAGACCGCGGCCGATTACGAGCCCACCCTGGACAATCTTTCCCGGTCCCTGCGCTCCCTTGAGGAGGTGTATGGAAGAGAGAGGGAGGGCGCCCCTCGCCTGTACGCCGAGCTCGTCCAGCATCCGATCGAGCGGAACACCCTTCGCGTGCGCAATTGCCCACGCTTCCATACCTGGGGTTTCTGTGAGCACCTCCTGGAGCGAAGCCGAGAGCTGAATTTTCAAGATCCGGCTGCCGGCGAAGGGTTGGCGTTGCTCGCCATCGAGGTCCTGGACCACCTCGATCCGTCTCTATATGGTGCTGAGTCTCTGGAAGATCTGCGCGCCCGCGCATGGTCTTATGTGGGGAACTCGCGCCGGGTGCAAGGAGATCTCCAGGGAGCCGAGGAGGCTTTCGCCTTTGCCCTCTCCTTTCTGCGGATGGGAACGGGAGAGCCGATGGAAAAGGCCATGATCCTCGATCTCAAGGCATCTCTGCTGACGAGGCAGCGCCGGTTCTCCAACGCTCAGAGCCTCCTCCGCCGCGCCGCGGCCATCTTCCTCGAGCTTGGGGAGACGCATCGGGCGGGCCGGTCGCTGGTCAAGATGGCCACGGTCCACTCCTTTGTCGGTGAGCACGAGAGGGCGATCTTTCTGCGGTACCGGGCTCTCAAGCTCATCGATCCGGCCCGCGAGCCGCGCCTGGTGCTCGTAACCTGCCAGAACCTGATCGATGACTTGATCGAAACCGGCCAGTTCATGGCCGCTCAGAAATTGCTGGCGAAGGCCAAGCCCTTCTACAAGAAATTCACACCCTGGTTGAGCAGCACCCGTAAATGGATCGAGGGCAAGATCGCACGTGGTCTCCGCCAGACCGAGAAGGCCGAAGCCCTGTTCCTCTCGACCCGTAGTGAATTCATTACCGAGGGTGCCGCCTACGAGACCGCCTTGGTCTCCCTCGACCTCGCTTCGCTCTACGCCGAGCAGGGCCGCATGGCGGAGCTCAAGCGCTTAGCCGAGGAGATGATCCCCATCTTCTCCTCCCGCCAGATCCATCGCGAGGCCCTGGCCGCGCTCGACTACTGGCGGCAGGCGGTCGAGTCCGAGAGGGCCTGCGCGGCGCTGGCCGCGGGGGTTGCCGCCTTCCTCAAAAAGGCGCAGCACAATCCGGAGCTGCGCTTCCAGCGGCCCGAATAGCCCTACGGCTTCGGCTTGAAGTCGAAGCTGACCTTCACCATCTGCCCGGGAGTGACCGTCACCTCCCGGGTCTGGGTGCCCAGCTTTTCTTGCCAGGCTTCGAGCGTGTACTTGCCCGGAGGAAGATTCCGGATCGAGTAGGTGCCGTCCTCCGCGCTGACCGCGTAGAAGGGGTGGGGCACGACGCCGAGATAGGCCTCCATCCAGGGGTGGATGTCGCACCGCAGCGGCACCATCACCTCCGGCTTGGCGAACGTCTTGTCGATCGGTGGCATCCCTTGCGGCTGCGGGTCGTTGGACTCCTCGTTCGCCGTGGAGAGGGCGTGGACGTTATGGAGGGTGGGATCGCTGTTGGTGAATTCCACCGTCTGCCCTACCTGTACGCCCAGGACGTGCGGTACGTAGAGGCACCCCCGCTGGTCCACGTGCTTCTTCTCCTTGGGGACCGGGAAGGTCTTTCCTTCGAGCCCGCTCTTTACGTAGATGAAGACGTTCGCCAGGCGGCCGTTTTCGAGGGCGGTCTCATCGGTATCGATCGGATGCGGGTGCAGGGCGGCGCAGGCGGGGTCTCCCTGCATGGAGATCGGCTGGTCGGTGTCCGGCCCCTCATAGGTCACGGTCCCCTGGACGCCGCTGACGTTTCCGGCCCTCCCGCAGCCCGCCAGGAGAGTGAGAAGGCAGAGCACGACGGCATGACGGATCTTGATCATGGGGGAAGCTTACCCCGGACCACCCTTCGGCGCCGCTCCTCTACCCCCCTCCGCCCAGTCCCGAGGCCGCAGGAAGTCCTCGTAGAGCCGCGCCTCGGGCGTTCCCGGCTCCGGTTGCCAGCCATAGCGCCAGCGCACCAGGGGCGGCAGGGACATCAGGATCGACTCCGTCCTTCCTCCCGATTGCAGGCCGAACAGGGTCCCGCGGTCCCACACCAGATTGAACTCGACATAGCGCCCACGGCGGTAGAGCTGGAAGTCGCGCTCGCGCTCGCCGTAGGGCACGTTCTCCCGGCGACGCAGGATCGGCAGGTAGGCCGGCAGGAAGTGGTCTCCGACGCTGCGCTGGAGCGCGAAGCAGCGGTCGAATCCCCCTTCGTGGAGGTCGTCGAAGAAGAGGCCTCCGATCCCCCGGGGCTCGTTGCGATGGCGGAGGAAGAAGTACTCGTCGCACCACTTTTTGTAGCGAGGGTAGACCTCCGGGCCGAAGGGCTCACAGGCCGACCGGGCGGTGCGATGGAAGTGGACGGCATCCTCCTCGAACCCGTAGTAGGGAGTGAGGTCGAAGCCGCCCCCGAACCACCAGACCGGCTCCGCCCCCTCCTTCTCGGCGAGGAAGAACCGCACGTTCATGTGCGTGGTGGGGGCGTAGGGATTCCGGGGGTGAAAGACCAGCGAGACCCCGAGAGCCTCGAAGGAGCGGCCGGCGAGCTCCGGCCGCTGGGCAGTCGCGGAAGCCGGGAGGCCCGGGCCGAAGACGTGCGAGAACCCCACGCCGGCCTGCTCGAACACCGCTCCCTCGGAGAGCACTCGCGAGCGGCCTCCGCCCCCTTCAGGCCGCTCCCAGGAGTCCTCGGCGAAGCGCGCTACGCCATCCTCCGCCTCTACCGCGGCGCAGATGCGGTCCTGGAGATCGAGGAGGTAGGAACGGACGGCGGCGAGGTCGGCGGGGGGACTCAAGATGGGCAGGAGTCTAGCCCAGATCGTGGATGGCGACCTCTCCGCCCTCCACAACCTGCATGGCAAGCTCGCAGCCATGAAGCATACCCATCCCAAGGAGAGGATGGCTCTCTACGGCGCTGACGGAGATGGCCCGAGGTTGGCCATACCAAGAAATGATCGCCATGTAGATAGGAAAGAGATTTTTGGTCCCATCCGCCAAGGTCCCAACCATCTCTCCATGCGGGAGCAAACCGAGGTTGGCAATGATCTCGGGGGGAAGAGAGAGGAAGCCCGAGAAACCTGTATCAATGAGGACATCGGTTTCCAAAGCCCGATCCTCAGGTCCTCCAATCCAGAGGCGCACTATGGCTTCGAGCCGAGAATTGACCTTGCCGGTGAGCACCGGAATCTAGGCTACGGTACCGCGATGATGACCGAAGCGGTGGAGGTAACGGGAGCCGACTCTCCGGAACCAAAACAAAGCATCTGGATGGCGGGACCGCAAACGCTCATCCGCGATGATCTCATCTTTGGCCACCTCGTAATCACCCGACTCGACCTCGATCACGACGACCTTCCACTGATCCTCAGGACCCATCTTCGGGGCAATGTCGCGCTCGTAGATCTCATCGCCGAGGCGAGCCAGTTCCTCGTTGGTGTAACGAGAGCTTCTGGTCATGGTAGCCATGTCGCTAGTATACGACACGCCGCCAGATTTGCCTATTCCCCCTCCGCCCGGATCGGGAACAGCTCGGCCTGGCGGTGGTCTCCGGGGGCGACGCGGTACTCGCCCGTCCAGCAGGCGGTGCAGTAGCTGTCGCGGGGGCCGCTGACGGAGGAGAGCATGCCGTCGAGCGAGAGGTAGGCGAGGCTGTCGGCCTCGATGAACTGGCGGATCTCCTCCAGGCTGTGGCGGGCCGCGATCAGCTCGTTGCGGGTGGGGGTGTCGATTCCATAATGACAGGGCCATTGGGTGGGCGGCGC
>JAICSG010000686.1 GCA_025937035.1 Thermoanaerobaculia bacterium
CGCGCCCGCTCTATGGTCATTCGCCGCTTGACCAAGCGTCTGGAGTCCCTCGGCTTCGAGGTCTCTCTCCAAGAAAGGCCGCTCAACGCGGCCCCCCAGGAAAAGGAGGCCGCTTAGAGGAGATTTTCAGAACAGAGAGGGCTACAAAGCCCAATTTGATCGTACTTCTCCCTCTTCTCCCGTCAGGTGGGGGGGAGGCCGGGAGAAGAGGGCCGGGGTGATGAGGGCCAACCGGCCGGGGACACTGATGTTGACGAAGCAGAGCTGATTCCGCCCGCTCCCCTTGAGCCTCCGCTGAGCCGCCCGGGATTTCAATCCCGGGCGGGAGACGGAATAATCCTCTCCATGAGAGTCCCATCCCCCGGTCCTGGGGGAGAGCGCCGCCACCTTCTCGGCAGAGACCGGTCAGCTCCGCTGGAAGCTGCCGGCGCTGTCCACGGCGATGGTCTCCGTCAAGGCCAAACCGTAGGCACTTGCCACGGGGGGCCGGAGCGAGTATGATCCGCGCCATGGTCTTTCTCCTTTTTTGGGGTTGAAGGCGGTGCCGCTGATCCCGCAGCGGCACCGCCTTGATTGTTACCTCCCCAGGAGCTGAGGCCCTCTCCCCTCACAATCCAGATTTCACCCGCGTTGCTTGGACGCTTTCGCCCCGGCGCGCGTATGATGGGTAGGAGCACGCATCCTGAGCCATCTCTGCGCCCGCACGCAGGAGCACGCCGTATGAGGACGTATCGCACCGCCGCCCTTCTGTTCCTCCTCCTCGCCATCCCCCAGGCGGGGAAGGCCGATCCGCCCGTGGTCACCGCCGGGCAGCTCGTTCAGACCGTGGACGGGGCGCTGGCCAGCGCGGCGCGGGCGGCTCAGAAGCTCGACGCGCGCAATCCCAGATACGCTCCGTTCTGGAGCGCTCTCCAGGCGATGCGGACGCGGGTGAGCCTGATCGAGGGCGCCCTCGGGGGGGACCGGTTCTTCCTGCTGGTCGACCAGGGGAGCTCCGATCTCGGCGAGCTGCGGGTGGCCTGGGCCCGGATGGGAGCCAGGAACGATCAGGTGGCCGAGCAGCTCCGGATCGCCTCCGTGGCCTACCGGAGCCTGCGCTCCCAATTCGGCCGCGAGGGGCTCCGCCTGAAGCAGGGGGGCGCCCTGAGCGCGGCCGAGAAGCAGCAGCTCGCGCGCGTCCAGGCCTCCGAGCGCCGGTTCGCCGAGAGCGCGCGGCGGCTGCGCGACCAGGCCCGGCGGCGGCGCGACGCGGCCACCGCGGCCGAGCTCGAGCGCTTCCGCGCCGAGGCCGAGAGCATCGCCCAGGCGTCCGCCGACCTCTCCTCCTATCTGAATGCCCTGATGGCCACCAGCGAGCTGCGGGGCGAATGGCAGGCCAACGTCTCCTACATCCGCAAGACCGCGCCGCCTCAGGAGCTGGCCGCGGCGGATGAGATGGTGCAGGACCTTTACGTCGACGCCGACATCGGCCAGGTCTTCACCGCCGACCTCGGCAAGGCGGACGAAGGCGCCGCGGCCGCCAAGGTCGAGATCCTCCAGCCGGGCGAGGAGGCCCAGGACGTGGTGGTGATGGCGGATCCGGTCGTGGCCGACGACGAGGAGGAGGCCTCCGAGCCGGCCGAATCCGCGCAGCCCGCGCCTGCGGAGGGGGACGCCGTGATCGTCGAGCCCGCCCCGGAGGACGCCGAGGCCGGGGAGCCCGCCGCGGAGGAGCCGAAGCCCGCCAAACCCGAGGCCGCCCAGGGGGAGCAGCACCCGGGAGCCGCCAGCGCTCCCGCCGCCGCTCCAATCCCCCCTCCCATCGGCTAAGATTCCCTCCCCGTCCCCCGTCCGCAGGACATCAGCAGGAGGTTTTCACGATGGGACTTTTGAGCGGAACCGTCGCCGTCACCCGGTTCAACGTCGCCGTGCCCCAGGAGGGGCCGGATTTCGAGCGCGCCCGCTTCTGGGAGATCGAGCCCGGCTCGGAGGTGCGCGAGCGCATGGGGTTCGTCCCCTTCGAGCTCGACTCCCCCTGGGAGGTCGCCCAGGGGCGCTACGCCTTCCGCATGCGGATCGACCGCATCCGGCCGGACGCCACCGCGGTCAAGGAGCGGCTCCGGGAGCTGGTCAAGGCCGAGATGGAGGCGACCGGCAAGACGTTCGTGGGCCCCAAGACCCGCAAGCGGCTGCGCGAGCTGGCCGAGGCGGAGAGCGCCATGCGGCAGGCGCCGCGCACCAAGATCATCGAGTGCTGTATCGACGGCCCCATCCTCTACGTGGCCAGCACCGCCAAGACCTATCTGGGGACGGTGATCACCCTGCTCCGGCAGGCGGGCGTCGAGGGGGACTTCAAGGCCCCCTGGCTGGATGAGGCCCCCGAGGCGGACGAGATGAGCGACATCGTGATCCCCAAGGAGCCGGGGCAGTCGGTGCTGGGATGCCGCTTCCTGCGGTCCCTCCTGGAGGAGTCCGACGTGATGGTGGAGCCGGAGACCGGTAGCGTCCGCCTGGCCACCCGGGAGGCCCGGGTGACCCTCGCGGGGGCCGTGCTCAATGAGCTCTTCCGCTATCTGGAGGAGGGGGCGGAGATCCTCTCGGCCAAGATCCACGTCGGCACCATCCCGCTGCGCTTCGACGCCCTCTCCTACCGCCTGAGCGGCCTCAAGCTGGAGCCGGTGCGCAACGAGCACTGGACGATCGACCTCGATCAGAGGCTGGAGCAGATCGCGGGCGTCTTCGAGATGCTCGACGGCAAGTACGCCGCCCTCAAGGAGAAGATGAGCGCGGTGCCGGAGCCCGCCGTGCTGGAGGCGGCCGCCTCCCAGATGGCCGAGGCCGCCGAGGCCTCGTAGCCCGGCCGTCCCCGCCTGTAGAATCACGCCCTTCTTTGCCGTTCTGGCAGGCTAAAAAGGGGCCCCCCGCCCTCGCAGACGGGGGGCTCTGCGGATTGGCCTCAGAAACGGTGTCCGAGGCCCAAAAGGGCTCTTGCGGGCAGAAAGAACATGAGCGCTCCTCCCGCGCAAACCAGGCATGAACGAAGGATCGATCGGACCGCGCCCGAGGGGCGGACCGGCTTCGTCGAGGCGAGGCGGCGCCTCGGTCTATTCGTTCTGGCGCTGGATCAGCAGGAGGATGTCGGACGAGGCGAGGGGTGAGGCGGTGTGAGGCGTATGGCGGCGCGGCGGCGGGGCCTGCGCCAGGCTTCCCCGGACGGGCCG
>JAICSG010001177.1 GCA_025937035.1 Thermoanaerobaculia bacterium
CCGCCACCTCGACAGGAGAGTGGGAGTAGCGCCCCGGCCAGGAGAAAGGGAGCATGGCGGGGCCGTCCGCCAGGAAGGGCATGCCGTCGGTGGCGCCGCCCGTGAACCCCACCTGGACCGGCACCCCGGCCTTTTTCGCAATCCCCAGCAAACGGTCGATGAGCTCGCGGGGGGCGAGGTAGCCGTTGTCCATGGCCCGCAGCACGGCGCCGTGGCCCAGCCGGGCGTCGGCGAAGCGTTTGGATTCTACGGGTGAATCCGAGGAGACGAAGGTGTCGATGGCGTGGACCTCGGCGACCCCCTTCAGGCGTTTCGCGAGCTCCTGGGCGCCGTTGAGCCCCACCTCCTCCTCGACCGACCAGGCGAAGATCACCCGCCGGTGGAGCTTGGCCGGGTCGATCCGGCGCAGGGCGAGGAGCAGGGCGGCCGAGCCCACCCGGTCGTCGAAGCCGCGGGCGAGGACGCGGTGGGGGCCGATACGGAACATCCTTTTGGGCATCGTCACCGTGCTGCCGGCGTGGATGCCGAGCACCTCCGCCTCCCGCGCGGAGGAGACCCCCAGGTAGACCGTGGGCGGATCGGCGAGGATTCCCCTGGTGGACGTCCACCAGTCCTCGCGGGGCTCGAAGACGGCCTGGACCGGCCCCCGGTCGCCGTGGACCAGGGCGGCCTGGGCCTCCCAGACCGAGGGGATGAGCCCGCCGCGGGTCTGGAGGCGGAGGCGGCCGTCCGGCAGCACCTGCTCGACCCGGAAGCCGACCTCGTCCATATGGGCCACGAAGAGGAGGGGCTTGCCGCCGCGCCCCATGGTCACGGTGACGTTCCCCTTGGCGTCCGTCTCCGGCTTCGCCCAGGCGGGGAGGCTCCGCAGCACCTGCTCGCGAACGGGCCCCTCGGCTCCGCTCACGCCGTAGCGGGCGACCAGGGAGGCCAGGAGCCGGGCGGCCTCGGCGTGGCCGGTGGCCGTCTCGACGACGCCGGGCGGGGGAGGGAGGGGAGGGCCGGGAACGGAGGCGCTCCGGCCTCCCAGGGCCTGGAGGAGGGTGTCCGCGAGCGCCTGGGCGTCGTGGAGGGCGATGGTCTCGACCGGGGTCCCGGGATCGCGCGCGGGGAGCCCCAGGTAGCCCACGCGGGCGCTCCCCCAGTCGATCGCCGATCCTCGGCCCGGCTCCAGGTGGGGGGCGATGGTGAGGCCGGCGAAGCCTTCCGGGAGCCGCCCGGCGCCGATCGGTCCGGAGCCGGGGGTGGGGAGGGGCCGGGGGACGGGCGGCTTCCTCTCGGCGGCCTCCCAGCCGAAGCCGGAGTCCATCAGGAGCACCTCCTGGAACGGCCCCCGCTCGCGCGCCACGTGCTGGAGCCCCGAGCGGTTGATCTCGTCGGAGACGGTCCAGGCGAAGACCACGGTGCCGCTGCCCGGCGATGCCTTGTAGCGTCTCGCCACGTCGGCCAGGGCGGCGCAGGCCCCCTTCCGCGCGGCATCGGGAGCGGCCACGAGACCGCCCTGCAGCCTCATGGGGCGGCGGAACAGAGCGACCGGGTCCATCAGGCGGATCCCCATCGCCGCGACCTCGGACGCGCTCGCGGCTCCCACGTCGATGTAGAGATCCTCCACCGAGAAGGGCCGCTCCCGCGGTCCCCCGCCCTGCCGGAGGTGGACCGACGGCAGCACGACCGCGCCCGGCCGC
>JAICSG010001192.1 GCA_025937035.1 Thermoanaerobaculia bacterium
CAACCGGCGGCTGGCCGAGCAGCTCCTCAACGGCGCCCTGCTGCAGACCGACGTGGCGGCGCCGGTGGCCCGCGTCGTCTGCCTGACCAAGCCGACGCCCCAGCTCAGCCCGCCCAGCGACGGCGCCACCCTCTGGCGGCTGATCTCCCACCTGTCGCTCAACCACCTCTCGTTCTCCACGGGAGAGGAGAGCCTGCGGGCCCTGCGCGAGATCCTCAAGCTCTACTGCTTCTCCGAGCGCTCCGTGGCCCACCAGCAGATCCAGGGGCTGCGCGACCTCACCCTGGGCCCCACCGTGCAGCGGATGGGCCGGCAGGCCTGGCGCGGCTTCTGCCGCGGCACCGAGGTGACGCTGACCGTCGACGAGAGCTCCTACGTGGGCGGCGGCTCGTTCCTGCTGGCGGCGGTGCTCAACCGCTTCTTCGCCCTCTACGCCTCCGTCAATTCGTTCACGCAGCTCGTGCTCAAGAGCCAGCAGCGGGAAGGGGTCTGGAAACGTTGGCCGGCCATGGCTGGGGAACAACCGGTTCTGTAGCGCGCCTCCTCTTCGCCGAGGGGTGGCGCTTCGAGCTGCACCAGGCCGTCCGCCTGCTCGAGCGGATGGCGCGGGAGACCGTGCCGGTGGGGGAGGGGACCGAGCCCGGGCGGGAGGCCGTGCGCTTCAGCTCCCGCGTGGGGCTCGACTTCCCGGCCTCCGAGGTCCACGAGGTGGCGCTCCCCGGCGCCTCCGGCGAGCCGGCGCGGATGACCGTCAACGTCCTCGGCCTCGCCGGCGTCCTGGGCCCCCTGCCGACGCCGTTCTCCGAGATGCTGCTGGAGCGCCTGGCGGCCAGGGACCCGGCCTTCCGCGACTTCCTCGACATCTTCAACCACCGCCTGGTCTCGCTGCTCCACCGGGCCAGGAAGCGCGTGCGGCCCGGCCTCTCCTGGGACCGCCCGGACGGCGAGGGGTTCGCCCGCGCCGCCTTCGCCCTGCTGGGGCTCGGCACCGAGGGGACGCGCGGCCGCATGGAGATCGAGGACCGCGCCCTCCTCCAGTACACCGGCCTGCTGGCCCGCCGCGGGCGCTCCGCCGTGGCCCTGGAGGTGATGCTCGCCGACTACTTCGGCGTGGGCGTGCGGTGCCGGCAATTCGTGGGGCGCTGGCTGGTGCTCGACGCGGAGCAGCGCACGGCGATCGGATCGGAATGGACCGGGCGGCACAACGCGCTCTCCGCTCTGGGGAGCGGCGCCGTGCTGGGCGCCCGCGTCTGGGATCAGGGCGGGGGGATCGAGATCTCCCTCGGCCCCTTGAGCCTCGGCCAGTTCCTCGACTTCCTGCCGGTCGGCCGCGGCTTCCGCGCCCTGGGGCAGCTCGTGCGCTTCGCCCTCGGCGACACCCTCGACGTCGCCGTCCGCCCGGTCCTCAAGGCCGCGGAGGTCCCCCCCTGCCGGCTCGGCTGTGGGCCGCGCCTCGGCTGGAGCTCCTGGCTGGCCACCCGGCCGCGCGCCGCCGACGACTCCCAGGTGCGGCTGGCGGTCCGGCGGTCCGGGAGCCCGCGGTGAGCGGGGCGCGCGCCGTCGACGCCGAGGTCCGCGACGCCTACGACCGCGTCCCCTATCCCAGCGGGTCGATCCACTCCTCCCATCCGGACAACCTGGCCAC
>JAICSG010000716.1 GCA_025937035.1 Thermoanaerobaculia bacterium
CGGACTTCGCCGCCTGGCAGCGGCGCCACCTCTCGGACGAGCGGCTGGCGGACGGGCTCGCCTGGTGGCGCGAGCGCCTGGCGGGGCTGCCGCCGGCCCTTGAATTGCCGGCGGACCACCCGCGGCCGGCCCGGCTCGGCCCGCGGGGCGGGGTCCACGAATTCGCGATCCCGGAGGCGGATCTCGACCGTCTGGCGCGCTCGCGCGGCGCCACCCGGTTCATGGCCCTGCTGGCCGGCTTCGCCGCCCTCCTCGGCCGCTATACCGGCGTGGACGACCTGGCGGTGGGGACGCCGGTCGCCGGGCGCGACCGGAGCGAGACGGAGCCCTTGATCGGCCTGTTCGTCAACACGCTCGTGCTGCGGATGGATCTGGCGGGAGATCCGGACGCCTACACCCTCCTGGAGCGGGCGCGGGAGACCACCCTGGCGGCCTTCGCCCACCAGGAGGTGCCGTTCGAGCGGCTGGTCGAGGAGCTGGCGCCCGGGCGCGACCTCAGCCGGCCGCCCCTGGCGCAGGTGATGCTGGTGCTGCAGAGCGCCCCCTCCGGCCCCCTGGAGCTGCCGGGCCTGGCGATCCGGCCCGTTCCGGCCGAGACGGGGACGGCCAAGCTCGAGCTGACCTGCGCGTTCACCGAGACCGAGGGGGGCCTCGCCGGACGGCTCGAATACAGCCGCGACCTCTTCGAGCCCGCGACGGCCGGGCGCATGGCCGGGCAGCTCGCCCGCCTGCTGGCCGGCGCCGCGGCGGCGCCGCTCCTCCGCCTGTCGGAGCTGCCGCTGCTGAGCGGGGCCGAGCGCGAGGAGATTCTGGGCTGGCGCCGCTCCCCCGGGAGCTGGGCCGTTATTTCGGTAGAAGCGGGCACGGCGCACGGCCTGTTCGAGGAGCAGGCGCGGCTGCGGCCGGAGGCGGTGGCGCTGGTGGCGGGAGAGCGGAGCTTGAGCTACGGCGAGCTGGCGCGCCGTTCCGGCGCCCTGGCCCGCGCGCTGCGGCGGCTGGGGGTGGGGCCGGAAGTACGGGTGGGCCTCTCCGCCGAGCGTTCCCTGGATCTGGTGGTGGGGATCCTGGGCATCCTGCGGGCCGGCGGCGCGCTGGTGCCCCTGGACCCGGCCCATCCCGCGGAGCGGCTGGCGCTGCTGCTCGCCGACTCCGGGCTGTCCGTGGTGGTGGCGCAGGAGAAGACGGCGGCGAAGCTGCCGGCCGGCGGCCCGCCGGTAGTCCTGCTGGAAGGGGTGGAGGACGGGGATTGGAGCGGTGCCTGGGTCCCAGAGCAGGCGCTGGCCTACGTGATCTACACCTCGGGCTCGACCGGCCGCCCCAAAGGCGTGGGAGTCTCCCACGCCAACCTCGTGCCGATGCTGTGCTGGAGCCGCGGGGCCTTCGGCCTCAAGCCCGGCACGCGGGTGCTCCAGAGCCTCTCCTACGCCTTCGACTTCGGCCTCTGGGAGATCCTGACGGCGGTCGTCTCGGGTGCGGCCCTGCACATCCCGCCGGCAGAGGAGACCGGCGACGCCGCTGCCTTCGCGCGGCGGGCCGCCGCGGAGGGGATCGATGTGGTGCACGCGACACCGTCGTTCTTCCGGGCGGTGGCGGAGACGGGAGCGCGTCTGGAGGGTCTGCGGGTGCTGCACCTGGGCGGGGAGGCGCTGAGCCGGACCGGGGTGGAGCGCCTGGCGGCGGCGGTGGGGGCGGAGTGCACGCTCTACAACGGCTACGGCCCGACAGAGGTGACGGTCAACAGCCTGCTGTTCGAGATCGGCCGGCCGGGGAGCCTGCGGGGCGGCGAGCGGACGCCGGTCGGCAGTCCGTCGGCGGAGAGCTCGGTCTACGTGGTGGACCCCGCCGGCGGCCTGGTGCCGGTGGGGGTCCCTGGCGAGCTGTGGATCGGCGGCCCAGGAGTGGCGCGCGGCTACCTGGGGCGCCCGGAGCTGACGGCGGAGAGATTCACCCCCGACGCCTTCGGAGGCGAGACCGGCGGACGCCTCTACCGCACCGGGGACCTGGTGCGCTGGCTGCCGGACGGCACCCTGGAGTTTCTGGGCCGGGTGGACCACCAGGTGAAGATCCGCGGCTTCCGTATCGAGCCGGGAGAGATCGAGGCGGCGCTGCGCCAGCACCCCGGGGTGCGGGCGGCGGCGGTGGTGGCGCGCGGCGAGCGGCTGGTGGCCTGCGTGGTCTCGGAGGCGGGCGCCGGCGAGCTGCGGGGTTTTCTGCGCGAGCTCCTGCCGGCGGCGCTGATCCCCGCGGCCTTCGTGCACCTCGCGGCGCTGCCGCTCACCCCCACGGGCAAGCTGGACCGCCGGGCCTTGCCGGAGCCCGGCCTCGACCTGGACGGCGAGTGGGCAACACCGCGCACGCCGGCCGAGGAGCTGGTGGCGGGGATCTTCGCCGAGGTGCTGGACCGCGACCGGGTGGGCCCCGCCGCCGATTTCTTCGCCCTCGGGGGCCATTCGCTGCTGGCCACCCGGGTGGTGTCGCGGGTGCGGGCGGTGCTGGGGGTGGAGCTGCCGGTGCGGGCGGTGTTCGAGGCCCCCACGGTGGCGGCCCTGGCCGTCCGCATCGAGGCCTGCCGGTCCACGGCCGCCGCGCCGGAGCCCCTGGAGAGGGCCTCGCGCCGGGAGCCTCTGCCGCTCTCCTTCACCCAGCGGCGCCTCTGGTTCCTCGACCGCTGGGAGCCGGGCACTCCGCTCTACAACATCCCGGCCGCGGTGGAGCTGCGGGGGCGGCTCGACCCGGCGGCGCTGGCGGCGGCGCTGGGGGAGATCGTCCGGCGCCACGAGGCGCTGCGGACCACCTTCCGCGAGGAGGGGGGCGAGCCTGCGCAGGTGATCGCCGAGTCGGCCCCCTTTCCTCTGCCGCTGATCGATCTCCAGGGCCGTCCGGAGGCGGCCGCCCGCCTGCGGGACGAGGAGGCGCGCCGGCCGTTCGACCTCGGCCGCGGGCCGCTCCTGCGGGCAACCCTGCTGCGCCTCGGCCCCGAGGAGCATGAGCTGCTGGTGACGATGCACCACATCGTCTCCGACGGCTGGTCCACGGGGGTGCTGGTGCGCGAGCTGGAGGCGCTGTACG
>JAICSG010000842.1 GCA_025937035.1 Thermoanaerobaculia bacterium
AGGAGATCGTTCCAGAGCGGCTCCAGGGGGGAGCCGGCCGCCTCCCGTCGGGCCCCGTCGAGGTCCCCCGCCAGCGCTCGCACGGCGGGGCGCTCCTCGGGCTCGAGCTCGCCGAGGGTGCCCGCCGGCACCTCCGCCAGCTCCCGGGCGGCCTCTTCCCGCCGCGCCAGCCAGCCCAGGGCGCGGGCCGCGAGGAGGCGAAGCTCGGCCACCCGCCAGTCGAGCTTCTGGCGGGCCAGCTCCGCCAGCGCCTCCCGGCAGACCGCGAGCGCCGCCGCCGGCCGCCCCAGGGTCATCTCGTAGCGGGCCCACAGCTCGGCGTCCTGGGCGAGCCCCCGCAGATTGCCGGAGAGGCGGTTCTCGTTCTCCGAACGGGCGGCGATCTCGCGCACGCCGTCCGTCCGCCCCTGGCGAATCCGGATCTCGGCCACGTTGTAGAGGGCCAGGGTCGACTTGCGCGGGCCGTCGCAGCCCCCTTCCAGCCGGGCGGAGTGCAGGAAGGCGCGCTCGGCCCCGGCGAGGTCGCCGCGGCGGGCGCGGGCGAAGCCGAGGTCGTTCCACAGGCCCGCCGCTTGGCGCCGGGTCAGCCGCCGCCGGCCGGCCCGGAGGGCCCGCGCCGCCTCGGCCGCCGCGCCGTCCAGATCCCCCGCGTCGCCGGCCTGCAGGGCCCGGAGCTGGTGCCAGCGCCAGGCGAGGCCGGGATCGTCCAGCGCGCCTCGCGCCACCTCCAGGAAGCGGTCCACGGCGCCGGCATCCCTGCGGTCCCAGGCCGCCCCCGCCGCCGCCAGCCGGGCCAGCAGGCAGGCTTGCGGGTCGCCGCCGGTCTCGTCGAGCGCCCGGCGGATCCAGTAGCCGGCGCGCCCCGGCCTGCCGTGGCTGGCGTAGACCCGCGAGGCGATCTCCGCCAGCTCGGCCACCTCCATCGGGGCCAGCGGCACCTCCTCGAAGCCGCGCAGGGCGGCCCGCGCCGCCCCCAGCCGCCCCAGCTCGAGCTGGCAGCGCACGGCGAGCACGCGGGCGCCGGGAGAGTCGAGGTCGCCGAGCAGGGCCAAGGCGGCCTCGGAGCGCCCGCGGGCCGCCAGGGCCGCCGCCCGCTCCAGCCGGTCCCCGCTCTCCTCGCCGTCCCGGCCGTCCCAGAAAGAGCGCGCTCCGGGCCCCGCCAGGAGCTCCCGGATCTCGTCGATCGGCCGGCCGAGCAGGCGGGCACGGAAGGCGCGCGGCCCCGCGATCCAGGCCCAGGCGCCACCGTCCGCCCGCACGATCTCGCCCGCCAGCGCCTCCCGGGCGAAGGCGACCTCCGGCCGCTCCCAGAGGAAGGGAGCCGCCGCCAGGATGGCCGCCACCGCGTCGTCCGGCGGCACCGGAGCCGGGGCCTGCGACCAGAGGTCGGCCAGCTCGCGGACGGCCCGGCGCGCCTCCCCCCGGCCGGCGGCCGGCCCGGCGCCGAAGAGCCGGAGGATCAAATCGAGCAGGATCTCCTGCGCTGGGCGCGACGAGCGGCCGGGAGAGACGGCCTCCGCGCCCACGGCGAGCCGCCCCTCCGGCGAGATCACCGCCGTGTCCCATCCCGCGGCGAGCCGCCAGCCGGCGCGGTCGAGCAGCGAGAGCAGCCCCGCCGCCGCCAGCAGCGCCGCCACCTTGCGGCGGTCAGTAAGGCGCGCCTCGGCCAGCGCGATTGATCCCGTCGGCCCCGCCGACCGCGCCGGCGAGGCGAGACACGGATGGAGGACACCAACCGCCCGTCGACCAGAGGACATTGGGCGGGATTGTAGCGAAAAGAGGGTACTTCGGGCGATCTTCAGGCTATTTTCAGAAAGTCCCGCCAGAATCCCGGATAGGACTTCGCCACCACCTCGGGGTGGTCGATCACCACGCCCGGCCGGCGCAGCCCGACTAGGGCGCAGCTCATGGCGATGCGATGGTCGCCGTGGGGATCGACGTGGACGGTCTCCGCGGGCGGCTCCGCGGCGGCCCAGAGGCCCGGGAGCCAGAGGCTGTCGCGCCCCTCGCGGGCGTCGGCTCCCAGCTTCTTGAGCTCGCTCGCCATGGCCGCCAGACGGTCGCTCTCCTTGATCCGCAGGTGGGCCACGTTGTGGATCAGCGTCTCTCCGGCCGCGAACGGCGCCAGGGCGGCGAGGGTAGGCACCTGGTCGGGCATGCCGGAGAGGTCGGCCTTGATCCCCTTGAGAGCGCCGGTACCACGAACCCGCAGGTCCTCCCCCTTCCAGGAGACCTCGGCCCCCATCTCCACCAGGAGGTCGATGAATTCGCGGTCCCCCTGCCGGGAATCGGGCGAGAGGCCGTCGAGGATCACCTCGCCGCCGGTGAGCGCCGCCGCCGCCGCCGGATAGCAGGCGGCCGAGTAGTCCCCCTCGACCCGGGCCCGGCCGCCGCGCAGCGCGCAGGGGCGGACCCGGTAGGCGCGGGGCCCGGCCCGCTCGATGTGGCCGTCGAAGGCGGAGGCCGCCGCCAGCGTCACGTCCACGTAGGGACGGGAGGTGAGCGTGGGGACCTCCACCACCACCTCTCCCGGGGCGCGCAGGGCCGCCATCAGCAGGGCCGAGAGGTACTGGCTCGACTC
>JAICSG010000331.1 GCA_025937035.1 Thermoanaerobaculia bacterium
CATGCTGCTCGACCGGGACGAGATCGCCGGGCTCTGGCGCCTCCTGGTCGGCGGCGATCTCTCCCCGCAGGCGGCGGAGAGCCTGAAGGCGGCCACCGACGGCTGGTACCGGCCGCTCCGCCTGGCGCTCGAATCCACCGGCGGCCTGGGGCTCGAAAAGGCGGGGCCGGAGGCGATCCTGGAGATCCCCGCCGTGCGCGCCTTCCTCCGCCACGAGGTGCTGGATACCTTCTCCAGCGACGAGCGGGACCTCCTGCTCGACGCGCCGGACGCCCGGCCCGCGGCCGGCGGCACGGGGGAGGAGGCCTGGGAGCTGCTGGAAGACCGCGGCCTGTGGATCGAGGGGCCGGAGCGGGACTGCCTGCCGCGGCTTCTGGCTGCCGCGCTGGAGCGCGAGCGCCGCCGGCGCCGGCCGCCGCGCGGCCTCGCCGCCACGGGCGTCCTGGCCGGGGGGCAGCCCGTCGCGGCGTCGACCGTCTACATCCTGGGGCTCCTGGGCAGCCCCGTGGCCCGGCAGCGGGACGAGGACGGGGAGCGCGACCTCGACTGGCGGCTCCGGCGCTCCTTCCAGGTGCTGGCCTTCCTCGCCTCCTCGCCCGGCCTCCAGGCGGGCCGGGAGGAGGTGATCGAGGCGGTCTGGCCCACCGAGGGGGAGCGCACGATCGAGCGCAACTTCCACCCCACGCTGAGCCATCTCCGCCGCGCCCTGGAGGGGGGGAGCCGGGGGAAGGACCGGCCGGCGCCGCTGCTCTTCCGCAACGGCGTCTACAAGCTGAACCCCGAGGTGGGCTGGGAGATCGACATCCTGGAGCTCAACCGGTTGGCGGACGAGGGGAAGGAGCTCGCCGCGCGGGGCGAATCCGAGCCCGCGGCCGAGGTCTGGCAGCGGGCCTGGAAGCTCTACCGCGGCCCCTTCCTCCAGGGCTATTACGAGGGGTGGGTCACCCTTCGCCGGGAGCAGTACCAGCGGCGCTATCTCGAGCTGCTGCGCGATCTGGGCAACCTCTACGTGGCCTTGGGCCGCAACGAGGAGGCGATGGACGCCTTCCGCTCCTACCTGATCGAGGACCCGTTCCAGGAGAGCATCCACGTGGAGGTGATGCGCCTCTACGCCCGGCAGGGTCGGCGCGACCTGGTGCGGCGCCAGTACGACCAGCTCTGCCGCATCCTCCTGGAGGATCTGAGCCAGGCCCCTCTGGCGGAGACGGCGAAGGAGTATCACGATCTGATGGGCTAGCCCTGACCGCCCGCCATCTGCTACCGTCTCGGGGACCTTGAGCCTGTTCCCCTAGACCATTCTTGCGCCTGCTCCGTAAAAGACTGTCAGCATGAGATTGCGAGCCCTGCGAGACGCCTGCCTCGGCGGCTTCCTCTATGGCGCGCTCCTCTATGGGGCCGTCCTCTCGCTCGTCCATATCGTCCACAACCATCTGGGCTCGGCGCGCGACGCCCTGATCGCCTACGCCGGGTTCCTGGTCCTCTATGGCCTCTGGAGCGCGGCGTTCTTCGTCCTGGCGAGCCTGGCGGCGATCCCGTTCTCGCGCCCGGAGACTCAAGGGAGGCGCGGGCTCTGGCTGGGGCTCCTGGCCTTCAACCTGTTCTTCTGGGAGGTCTTCTTCCTCTACGGGCTGACCTACGACCAGGCCCCGCTCCATCCCACCGGCCGGTGGGGGATGGCGGGGGTGCTCGCGCTGCTCGCGATCCCCATCGCCCTCGGCGTGGTGCTCGGCTCCTGGCTGCTCTTCCGGTTCTTCGCGGCCCTCCGGCGAGACGGGCTCGGATTGGCGGCCATCGCGCTCTTCATCCTGGGAATCGCGGTCCACGCCGCGGCGCCGCTCTACGCCGGCGGGGAGCCGGCGGTGAAGCCGAAGGGGGGAGCTCCGGCGATCTCCGTCTCGGACACGGGGCTCAAGGTGATCTTCGTCGGCTTCGACGGCGCCGACTGGCGGGTGGCGCGGCCGATGATGGCCAGGGGCGAGCTCCCCACCTTCTCCAGGATCGTCCGCGAGGGGACGACCGGCCCCCTGGAGTCGATCCACGATTCGAACTCGGCCGTCATCTGGGCCTCGATCTACACTGGGATGACCCCGGAGCGGCACGGCGTCCTCGACTTCTACCGGATTGCCTTCCCGGGCATGGCCTCGAAGGGGCTCTACCCGGTCCACCGCACCTACTTCAAGGAGCTGTCGGACCTCGTGGCGCCGCTGGGCCTGGCGAGCCAGATTCCGGTCGACCGCTTCTCGCTGTCGGCGCCCCCCTTCTGGGAGATCGCCGACCGGGCGGGGCTCTCGACCGGCGTGGTGGACGGCTACTTCTACTCCTTCCCGGCGCCGCGTCCGTCCAAACCGGAGAGCTGGTTTCTCTCCTACGGGCTCGACGAAATGGCGGAGCGCCCGTCCCCCCAGGTCCCCCTGTTCGTCCAGCCTCCGGCGCTCTTCCGGGAGATGCGCCCGTTTCTCAAAAGCGGGGACTTCAACTGGCAGTCGGCGGCGCTCCTCAAGCTCCTGGCCGAGCGTCCGCATCCGAAATTCGTGAATTTCTACACCCACCAGCCGGACAGCGACCAGCACTGGTTCTGGAAGTGGTACCAGCCGGAGCTCTTCTTCGGGGTGAAGGCGAAGGACGTGGCGGCGAAGGGGGGGATCATCCCCGGCATCTACCGCGGCTTCGACGGCTTTCTCGCCCGCCTGCTGGCCGAGGCCGGGCCGGACACGGTCGTGATCATCGCCTCCGACCACGGCCATAGCCCGACGATCGTTCACAGCCTCTACACCCAGCACCGGCACGGCCCCCCGGGCATCCTGCTGATGCGGGGCGGGCCGGTGAAGCGCGGCCTGGCGGTCCAGGACGCCAGCATCTACGACCTCTATCCGACCGTCCTCTACCTCCTGGGATTGCCGGTGCCCCAGGACGCCGCCGGCAAGGTGCTGACCGGCGCGCTCGATCCCGGCTTCGTCCGCCTGCACCCGGTGCGCACGGTGCCGACCTACCGGGACCTGGGGCTGTCCCCCAACCTGCCTGGGGCCAGCCGCGACGGCTCGATGAACCGGGAGGAGATCGAGAAGCTGAAGGCGCTCGGCTATATCGGGATGTGACTCTAGAATAGGGCGAACCGTCAAGGAGATCCGATTGAGCAGGCCTGCCAAACGAGACGTGCCGGTGGTGATCCTCTGCGGAGGCCAGGGGACCCGCCTGCGCGAGGAGACCGAATACCGTCCGAAGCCGATGGTCGAGATCGGCCCGCAGCCGATCCTCTGGCACATCATGAAGATCTACGGTGCCCATGGCCTCGACCGGTTCGTCCTCTGCCTGGGCTACAAGGGGTGGGAGATCAAGCAGTACTTTCTCCGTTACAAGGAGATGCACTGCGACTTCACCCTCTCCATGGACGGCAGCCGGCCGCCGGAGATCCACAACCTGGACGGCTACGAGAGCTGGCGGGTCACCTGCGCCGAGACCGGCGCCGACACCGCGACCGGCGCCCGGCTCTGGCGGGTCAGGAAGTACGTCGAGAGCTCCCCCACCTTCTGCCTGACCTACGGCGACGCGGTGGGGAACGTGGATATATCCAAGCTCCTCGAGTTCCATTGGGACCAGGGGCGGCTCGCCACCGTGACCGGCGTCCACCCCACCTCGCGCTACGGCGAGATGCGGGTCCAGGGCCCCAAGGTGACGGAGTTCGACGAGAAGCCCACCATGGTCGAGGGGGTCGTGAGCGGCGGCTTCTTCGTCTTCCAGCGCGAGGTCTTCGACTATCTCGACGAGGATCCCAACCTCTTCCTGGAGCAGAAGCCCCTGCGGAATCTCGCCCGCGACGGCCAGCTCTCGGTCTGGCTGCACGAGGGGTTCTGGCACCCCATGGACACCTACCGCGACTACCTCCACCTGAACGACATGTGGAAGCGCGGGGAGAGGCCGTGGAAGATCTGGTGAGCGGCCCCAAGCTGGCCTGCCGCTTCTGTGGAGCGCCGCTCTCCGAGGTCTTCGTGGACCTGGGGGCCTCGCCGCTCGCCAACTCCTATCTGGAGCCGGAGGACCTGAGAAAGGCGGAGGCGTTCTATCCGCTCTGCGTCTACGTCTGCGGCGAATGCCTGCTGGTGCAGCTCCCCGAGGAGGAGCGGCCGGAGGCGATCTTCTCCGACTACGCCTACTTCTCCTCCTACTCGGACAGCTGGCTGCTCCACGCCAGGACCTACGCCGAGGCGATGATCGAGCGCTTCGGCCTCGGCGCCGGCCACCAGGTGATCGAGATCGCCAGCAACGACGGCTATCTTCTCCGCTGGCTCAAAGAGAGGGGAGTCCCGGTCCTTGGCATCGAGCCGGCCCGTAACGTAGCCGAGGCGGCCGAGGCGGCGGGCATCCCCACCATCGTAAAGTTTTTCGGCGAGGCGACCGCCCGCGAGCTCGTCGCGGAAGGGAAGCGGGCCGATCTGCTGGTCGGAAACAACGTGCTGGCCCACGTGCCGGGGCTGAACGACTTCGTGAAGGGCTTAAAGATCCTCCTTACCCCCTCCGGCGTGCTCACCATGGAGTTTCCCCACCTCCTCCGGTTGATGGCGGAGGACCAGTTCGACACCATCTACCACGAGCACTATTCCTACTTCTCCTTCGCCACGGTAAGAAAGGTTTTCGCGGCGCACGGGCTCACCCTGTTCGACGTCGAGGAGCTCCCCACGCACGGCGGCTCCCTCCGCATCTTTGCACGCCATACTGAAGACGCCTCCAAGCCGGTGGGGGAGCGGGTGGCGGATCTGCTCGCCCGCGAGGAGGCCGCCGGTCTCGGCGAGTTGGAGATCTACCGCTCCTTTGGCGAGCGGGTCCAGCGGGTAAAGTGGGGTCTGCTGCGCTTCCTCATCGAGAGCAAGGAGGCGGGCAAGTCGATCGCCGGCTATGGCGCTCCGGCCAAGGGGAACACGCTGCTCAATTATTGTGGCGTCCGCACCGACTTCCTCGACTACACGGTGGACCGCAGCCCGCACAAGCAGGGGCGCTACCTGCCGGGAGTGCGCATCCCCATTCACGGGCCGGACCGCCTGCGCGAGACGCGGCCGGACTACGTGCTGATCCTGCCGTGGAACCTCAAGGAGGAGATCGTCGAGCAGATGGCGGACGTGCGCTCCTGGGGTGGCCGCTTCGTGGTGGCGATCCCGGAGGTCGAGATCCTCGAATGATCTTCCACGAGACCCCGCTCGTCGACGCCTGGCTTCTGGAGCCGGAACGGATCGCGGACGAGCGGGGTTTCTTCGCCCGGACCTTCTGCCGGCGCGACTTCGCGGCGCGGGGTCTCGATCCCGCCATC
>JAICSG010000597.1 GCA_025937035.1 Thermoanaerobaculia bacterium
AACGACCCGGTGATCTTCCTCGAATACGCCGTCGACGTGGCCCAGGCCTGCCACGAGATGGACATCCGCACCGTGGCGGTCACCGCCGGCGAGATCTGCCCCGAGCCGCGAGCCGACTTCTACCGCCACATGGACGCGGCCAACGTCGACCTCAAGGGGTTCACGGAGGACTTCTACCGCAAGATCTGCGGCGGCGAGCTGGGGCCGGTGCTCGACACCCTCAAGTACCTCAAGCACGAGACGGACGTCTGGTTCGAGATCACCACGCTCTTGATCCCCGGCGAGAACGATTCGGACGCGGAGCTCGACCGGATGACCCAGTGGGTGGCCTCGGAGCTGGGGGCCGACGTGCCGATCCACTTCACGGCGTTCCATCCCGACTACAAGATGCTCGACAAGCCGCGCACCCAGGCCTCCACCCTCATCAAGGCCCGCCGGATCGCCATGGCCAACGGCCTGCGCTACGCCTACACGGGCAACGTCCACGACGAGGACGGCGGCAGCACGTATTGCCACGTCTGCGGCGAGCGGCTGATCGGCCGCGACTGGTTCGAGCTGACCGAGTGGAACCTCACCCCGGAAGGGACCTGCGCCTCCTGCGGCACCCCCTGCGCCGGCCGCTTCCAGGCCGCCCCGGGCACCTGGGGCTCCCGGCGGCTGCCCGTGCGGCTTAAGGATTTCGCGGTGGTGGAGGCGCGGGCGGAGCGGGCTTCAGGGCTGCGGATTCTGTGATCCGCAATCCCCCTCTCCCGCGCGCGGGAGAGGGGGAGGGGGAGGTTTACGGGAAGATCCCCAGATCCTGGTAGCAGATCGCGATCTTGTTGATGGCCTCGATGAAGGCCGCCGTCCGCAGGTCCACCTTGTTCTGGGCGCGGATCTCGCGCAGGCGGTGGTAGGCGGGGCCCATGGTGTCCTCCAGGCCGGAGTGGACCAGATCGGCCTCGTCGGCGCCGTGGGCCAGCGCCTTGAGCTCCGGCTCGGTGAACGACTTGCCGGTGCGGACCTCCACGGCCTCCAGGATCCGCCGGTAGGCCTGCTCCTCGAACCGGCGCTCCAGGCGGCCGAAACGGACGTGGGCCAGGTTCTTCAGCCACTCGAAGTAGGAGACGAGCACGCCCCCCGCGTTGGCGTAGTGGTCGGGGACGACCAGCACCCCCCGCTTCTCCAGCACCTCGCTGGCGTCGCTGGTCACCGGGCCGTTGGCGGCCTCGACGATCACCTTGGCCTTGATCCGGTCGGCGTTCTGCATGGTGATCTGGCTTTCCAGGGCCGCCGGGATCAGGATGTCGCAGTCGAGCTCCAGCCCCTCCGCGGGGTTGGCCAGCTGCTGCGCCCCGTTGCCGGCCGACAGCTTGTGGATCGACTTCTCGCCGCGTCGCAGGGCGTTCCACTGGTCCACGATCGCCCGGGCGTCGAGCCCCTTGGGATCGTAGAGGCCGCCGTCGAATTCCAGCAGGCCGACGATCGTGGCCCCCATCTCCTGCAGGAAGGTGGCGGTGTAGGAGCCGACGTTGCCGAGCCCCTGGACGACCACCCGCTTCCCTTCCAGCCCCTTGGAGAGGCCGAGCGCCTTCATGTCCTCCTCGACGCCGCAGACCTCGCGGGTCACGAAGGCCACGCCCCGGCCGGTCGCCTCGGTGCGGCCGCGGATGCCCCCCTGGGCGATCGGCTTGCCGGTCACGCAGGCCGCCCCCTCCAGCTTGTCGTTCGCCAGGGCGGTGTAGGTGTCGACGATCCAGGCCATCTCGCGGGGGCCGGTGCCGAAGTCGGGGGCCGGCACGTCGATGCCGGGGCCGATGAAGTTCTTCTTGACCAGCTCGAAGGCGTAGCGCCGGGTGATCTTCTCGAGCTCGTTCTTGGTGTACTTCCGGCTGTCGATCTTGATGCCCCCCTTGGCGCCGCCGAACGGAGCGTCGACGATGGCGCACTTGTAGGTCATCAGGGCGGCGAGGGCCATCACCTCGTCCTCGTTGACGTCGAGGCTGTAGCGGATCCCGCCCTTGGTGGGGAGCTTGTGGTGGCTGTGCTCCGCCCGCCAGGCATGGATCACCTCGACCTCGCCGTTCTCCCGCTCCAGGGGGAAGGTGAAGTGATAGATGCTGTTGCAGCTCTTGATGGTATCGAGGAGCCCGCGGGGGTGGCTGGTGAGCGCGGCGGCCCGCTCGAAATTCCGGTTCACCTGCTCGAAAAAGCTGACGTGATTGGCCATGCGACTGGGTTTCCCTTCCGGGTAGGATCAGAAAATTTGACGTTGCGGCCCTTTCCGAGGCCCAAACGACGGGGAGTGATAGCATTCTTGCCCGGCCGCCGCAACCCCCGGCGCCCGCTCGTGGCACCTTTTGAGATCGAAATGGGATCGCGCTCCCTCGGACTGCTCCTCGTCGGCCTCGGCGTCGTGGTGATCGTCGCCGGGCTCCTGATGTGGGCGGGCGCCCTCTCCTGGGTCGGCCGCCTGCCGGGGGACATGCGCATCGAGCGGGAGAACGTGCGGTTCTACTTTCCCATCACCTCGATGATCCTGATCTCCCTGGTCCTCACCCTGATCCTCAACCTCCTGCGCCGTTTCTTCTGACCGCCAATTGACCCCCTTTTCATACTGACACCGTGCTGATCGCCCTCGGGATCGCCGCCGCCGTCTTCCTCGTGCTGCTGTTCCTGCGCGAGGTCGTGGTCCGCCGGCTGGCGAAGCGGGCCGAGAAGAGCCCCAACGGCTTCGACGACCTGGTGGTCAGCCTGGGCCGGCGCACCCAGATCGTGGTGATCGCCGTCGCCTCCCTCTACGCCGGGAGCCTCTACGTGACCCTGCAACCGCGGCAGGAGCAGATCCTCCGCGCCGCGGCCGAGATCGCCGTCTTCCTCCAGGCCGCCCTCTGGGCCTCGGTCGCCATCGACTTCTGGCTGGCCCGCCAGCGGCGGCGGATGGATCACGATCCGACCTCCGTGGCCCTCGCCGGGGTGCTCCGCTTCGTGGCCAAGCTGACCCTCTGGACGCTCCTGCTGCTGATGGCGCTGGACAACGTCGGGGTCAACGTCACGGCCCTGATCACCGGCCTGGGGGTCGGCGGCATCGCGGTCGCCCTGGCCCTCCAGAACGTCCTCGGCGACCTGCTGGCCTCGCTCTCGATCGTCCTCGACAAGCCGTTCGTGCTGGGGGACGCGATCACGGTCGACACCCTGACCGGCACGGTGGAGAGCATCGGCCTCAAGACCACCCGCCTGCGGGCCGTCTCGGGCGAGCAGCTCGTCTTCGCCAACAGCGATCTCCTCAAGAGCCGCATCCGCAACTGGAAGCGGCTGGCGGAGAGGCGGGTCGTCCTCGCCTTCGGCGTCCCCTACGACACACCGCCGGACGTCATCGAGCGTATCCCGGGGATGGTCCGCGCGCTGGTGGAGGCCCAGGAGCTCACCCGCTTCGAGCGGGCCCACTTCAAGGGGTTCGGCGCCTCGTCGCTCGACTTCGAGGCGGTCTACTGGATCCTCACCCCCGACTATCGCCTCTACATGGACCGCCAGCAGGCGGTCAACCTAGGGCTGCTGCGCGCCTTCGAGCGCGAGGGGATCGACTTCGCCTCGGGCGCCCAGAC
>JAICSG010000197.1 GCA_025937035.1 Thermoanaerobaculia bacterium
GAGGAAGTAGCTGCGGCGGCAGCCCGGCGAGGTGTCGTGGATCCAGAAGAGGACGATCCCCATATGGTAGATCCAGAGGAGGTTGGGGAGCGCCGCGGCGAGGTCCGGCGTCAGGCGGGTGTCCGCGCCGGCCACCACCTCGGCGAACAGCTCGGTCGACTGGCGGCGGACCGGCTCGGAGTCCTCGCTGAAGGGGTTGAGCGGGCTCGCCGGGTCCGCGGCCGTCTTGAAGAGGATGCCCGAGAACCGGTGGTAAGGCATGATGGTGTCGAGCTTGGCCCGCATCACGCCCTGGAGGCGCTCGCGCAGCCCTTTCTCCCTGGCCAGGATCTCGCGGCTCGCCTCCAGATGCTCCAGGTGGGTCCGCTCGTAGAAGGCCTGGATCAGGTGCTCCTTGGAGCGGAAGTAGTAGTAGGCGTTCCCCACCGCCACGCCGGCCCGCTCGGCGATGGCGCGCATGGTGGTCTCGTCGTAACCCCGCTCCCGGAAGAGGTCCAGGGAGGCCTCGAGGATCTGGGCGCGGGTACGCTCCCCCTTGCGGACCTTCTTCTCCGCCTTCTCCTCCGGGGGGAGCGGCTGCGTCACTTCGCCCATCCGGCGGCCTTTCCGATCCAGATCCGGTTTCTGGAGACCCAGGCGACCAGCCGCCGGGCCACGGGCAGCGTCTCGGGCTCGGACATCCGCAGGGCCGCCGAGCGGTACTTCCTGAGCGCCCAGAGGCACATCACCCAGGCCTTGGCGCCCCGGTAGACCTCCCCGCCCCAGCCCACGACGGTCAGCTCCTCCAGGGTGGAGTTGTGGTCGAGGTCCGGGAAGCGCCGCCTCGCCTCGTGGGAGCCGGCTGGGATGAAGGCCATGGAGACGTACTTGGGCTGCTCCGCCAGCCAGCCGCGGGCCCGGCAGCAGAGCGCGCAGCGATCGTCATAGAGCACGGTGAGCACGGCGTCCACAGGCTGCGGGCCTGGGGCGCCGGGTCCGCACGAGGGGTGGTGGTATTTCTCCGCCCAGAGCTTCATGGTCTCCCCCTCTCGGTCTCAGCGGCTCACCATGACGCAGGCGTCGGGGGCGACCGGAGGGGGCGCGGTCTCCAGCACGGTACGCCGGCGGATGCGGCTGAAGACGTAGAGGTTGAAGAAGTGCATTACGCCGAGGACCAGGAGCACGTAGCCGACCTTCTGGGAGAGCGCCTCGATGGAAGCCCGGGCGCTCGTGACGTCGTACCCGAGCTTGAGCGCCAGGGTCACATAGCCGAGGTTGATCAGGTAGAAGCCGACCACCAGGAGATGGTTGACCGAGTCGGCCAGGGCCTCGTTGCCATGGAAAACGTCGACCAGGAACAGCCGCCCGTTGCGATGAAGGGTGCGGGCGACCCAGATGGTGAGGCAGATGCTGACGGCGAGGTAGAGGCAGTAGGTGACGACAACGAAATCGGTGCTCATGACGTCTCCTCCCGAGGACGAACGCGCTGAATTGAACGCGTTCAACTAGAGAGTAGAGGTGCCAGGGACTTATGTCAAGGGTTTTTGAACGCGTTCAGGTCAGATCACCCGCACCAGCCGGTACTCCTTCCGCCCCTTCCGCAGCACGATCAGCTCGCCGCCGATGGTGTCGCCGGGGGTGACGGTCCGTTTCTCGTCGGCCGCCCGGACGTTGTTCAGGTAGATGCCGCCGCCCTGGATGGCCCGCCGTGCCTCCCCTTTGGAGGGGGCCAAGCCGGCAGTAACCAGGAGGTCGACCAGGGAGAGCCCTTCCTGAAGCCGGGGCTTCGGGAGCTCGGACGAGGGGACGTCCGCGAAGATGTCGCTCACCTCGCGGGGCTCCAGGGCCGAGATCTCGGCGCCGAAGAGGACCGCGGTGGCCCGCTCGGCTTTGGCGAGAGCGTCCTCGCCGTGGACCATGCGGGTGACCTCGCGGGCCAGCCGCTTCTGGGCCTCCCGCTCCTGGGGAGCCGTGCGCAGCTTCTCCTCCAGCTCCGCGATCTCCTCGCGGGTGAGCCGCACCAGAGAATCGGCTGGCACCTCGCGCCGAGCCCCCCCTCGCTCCGTGTCTCTATCTATCGGCGCGAGGGCACTCTATAAAGAGGTGCAGGAAATTTCCTGCAACTCAGAAAAGGAGAGATACATGGAGAAGAAACGGCGTGATCTGAAAAAGATGAAGCTCAATAGGGAGACTCTACGATTTTTGGAAAGCTCCGAGCTGCGGCGGGTCGAGGGGGGCGTCAGTGTCATCGGCACCTGCAACTCCTGCCCGAATGAAGGAACCGCGACCTGCTGCCTCTTGACCTGAGCCTTCAAGGCCCGGAGACGCCCGCCTCGGGGCGTCTCCGGTGTTTCAAGCCACCCGCACCAGCCGGTACTCCTTCCGCCCCTTGCGCAGCACGATCAGCTCGCCGCCGATCGTGTCCTCGGCCGTGACGGCCTTCTTCTCCTCGGCCACCCGGCGGTTGTTCAGGTAGATGCCGCCGCCCTGGATCGCCCGGCGGGCCTCCCCCTTGGAGGGAGCCAAGCCGGCGGCTACCAGGAGGTCGACCAGGGAGAGCTCTTCCTGAAGGCGGGTCTTCGGGATCTCGGACGAGGGGACGTCCGCGAAGATGTCGCTCACCTCACGGGGCTCCAGGGCCGAGATCTCGGCGCCGAAGAGGACGGCGGTGGCCCGCTCGGCCTTGGCCAGGGCGTCCTCGTCGTGGACCATGCGGGTGACCTCGCGAGCCAGCCGCCTCTGGGCCTCCCGCTCCTGCGGGGCCGTGCGGACCTTCTCCTCCAGCTCCGCGATCTCCTCGCGGGTGAGCCAGGTGAAGTACTTCAGGTAGGGGACAACGTCGCGGTCGTCGACGTTGATCCAGAACTGGTAGAAGCGGAAGGGAGAGGTGAGCGCCGAATCGAGCCAGACCGCCCCGGCCTCGGTCTTGCCGAATTTCACCCCGGAGGAGGTGGTCACCAGGGGGGAGACCAAGCCGTGGGCCAGCTTCTCCTCGCCGCCCTCGCCTCGCAGGCGGCGGATCAGGTCGGCGCCGGCCAGGATGTTCCCCCACTGGTCACTCCCCCCCATCTGGAGACGGCAGCCGTAGCTGTCGTAGAGCACCAGGAAGTCGTAGGCCTGGAGGAGCATGTAGCTGAGCTCGGTGAAGGAGATGCCGTCCTCCGACTCCATCCGCCGCCGCACCGACTCCTTGGCGATCATGGCGTTGACCGTGAAGTACTTGCCCACGTCGCGCAGGAAGTCGATCAGCGGGATCGAGGCCAGCCAGTCGGCGTTGTTGACGATGCGGGCCGGGTTCTCCCTGGCGTCGAAGTCGAGGAAGCGGGCGAGCTGCGCCTTGATCCCCTCGAGGTTCTCCTCGACCTTCTCCCTGGACAGCAGTTGGCGCTCCAGGGTCCGGCCGCTGGGATCGCCGATCATCCCCGTGCCGCCCCCCGCGATGGCGATCGGCGAATGGCCGAAGCGCTGCAGACGCGCCAGGTTCATGATCGGCAGCAGCGATCCCACGTGCAGACTGGCGGCCGTGGGGTCGAAGCCGATGTAGGCGGTCAGCTTCTCCTGACCCAGCAGCTCCCGCAGCCCCGGGGTCGCGTCGTAGACCAGCCCTCTCCACTCGAATTCGTCGAAAACGTTCACCGGACCCTCCTCGAAGGGCGCCTATCCTACCGTCACTTCGCCCGTGAAGCACTGCCGCACCAGCTCTTCGGCCCGCTGAACGTCCTCGCGGGGCTCGGCGATCCGCTTGAAGAGGGTCTTGTAGGTGAGGCCCAGGGTCTCCAGATCCTGCTCGTGGAGGAGCTTGATCATCTCGTCGATCGCCCGCTGGGAGGTGGCGGGATGGATGCGCCGCTCGGACTCCCTTTCGAGGAGGAGCAGGGCGAAGAGGAGGGGCTCCGGGAGCTCGGCAGGCGAGGGCTCCGGGGGTGGCGGCGGGAACTGGGCTCCCTGCACCACCTTCTCCTCCTCCTCGGGCTCAGGCGCTTCCGGCAGCTCCGCCGGGGGCGTCCGGCGCTCGAAGCGGAAGGGCAGCGAGCGCACCTGATGGGCGAAGCGGGAGAACAGGCCCACCAGCTCGCGCTCGGAGGAGAAGTTGCCCACCAGCCGGGCGTCGCGGCCGATCTCCAGCCGCTCGGTCTCCTGGAGCACCACGTGGGCGCGGGCCGACTCCTCCAGATGGAGCGAACGGGCGTTCACCTTCCAGGCGGTGAGGAACCCCTGCACATAACAGGTCTCGGGGCAGCGCACGGTGATCGCCTCGACCTCGACCCCGCGGTCGATGCGGATCGAGCCGCCGATCGATTCCAGCACTCCGTACTTTCCCGAGTTTTGAACCTCCAGGTTGCCGGGGGCATGGATCGAGAGCTTCCCTTCCGGATCGATCTCGATCCGGAGGCCACGGGGGATGATGAGGGTGGGGGCGGCGGGCTCGGCGGTGCTGCGACTCATGAAGCTCCTGCTTTCCTGCATGTTCAACGTTGGCGGCCGATGGGAACGGGCAGCGGCTCGACCCCCTGGAGCGGCGGGGCCGTGCGCGCCGCGACCAGGAGACGGTCCTCGTTGGGCCAGCGGCGGTCCAGGATGTAGACCAAGGGATCGACGGGCCGGTATTCGCCGCCGGCGTCCCGGCGGCGGATCTCGTAGTGGAGGTGGGGGCTGGTGGCCCAGCCGGTCTTGCCCACGGTGGCGATCACGTCCCCCCGCTTCACCCGCTGCCCGGCGCGGACCGTCACCGTGTCGTCGTGGCCGTAGAGGGTGAAGAAGCTCTCCCCGTTCTGGACGATCACCAGGTTGCCCAGGCGCCACCAGAGGGAGCTGTGATGGAGCGGCACCTGCCCCGCGAAGGCCACCACGCCGTCGGCCGTGACGTGGACGGGGGTGCCCACAGGGGCCGCGAGATCGGCGCCGGGGTGGACCTCCATCTCATGGGTGAACGGGCTGCGGCGCCTGCCAAAGCTGCTGACGAGCACGAGGTCGTTGCCGCTCAGGGGGCAGGTGGACGGGGTGGTGCTCACCTGCTCCGGATGCGTGGTCTCAAAATCGCGGACCTCGCCCAGCGAGGCGTCGAGCCCTTGCAGCCGCTCCCGCAGCCGGCCCTGGAGACGCCGCCCCTCGGCGATGGTGTCGCCGTAGATCGACCGCGGATCGGCGGCCGCCACGGGCCGGGCTCCCACCCGCGGCCGGACCGGCGGCAGGCCGTAGATGAGGAAGATCTGGTCCATCCGCAGCCCCAGCGCCTGGGCGTGGCGGTCGAGGTCGTCCATGCGGCCGACCAGGGCCTGGAGCCGCTCCCCCTGGAGCCGGCGCTCGGAGATCAGCCCCTGGTACTCCCGCCGGCCGAGGAGGCCGCCGACCACCCCCGGCGCCACGGCGGCGGCGAGGGCCAGGCCGGAGAGGTAGAGCAGCGCCAGCAGCGACCAGAGGATGAGGTGGCGGCGCGTCAGGAAGAAGTAGCGCACCCGCTTGCGGATGTCGCCAGGGTGAATCTGGATCTCCAGGCTCTGGGATCCCGCCTCCGCTCTCACGGGGTGATCGGCTCCATGGTCCGCCGCTCCATCAGCCGCTGCTCAATCACTTCCTCGCTGGCGTGGCGCTGGACGATCGCGAGCAGCTCGCGGTGCAGGGCCGGTCCCCCGGCCACCACGTTGCCACTGGCGAACGAGCTCAGGCCCCCGTCGGTGTCCGTGACGATCCCCCCGGCCTCGCGCACCAGCAGGATGCCGGCGCCGATGTCCCAGGGGGAGAGCCGGAACTCGAAGAAGCCGTCGTAGACCCCGGCGGCCGTGTAGGCGAGGTCGAGCGCGGCCGAGCCGCAGCGGCGGATGGCCTTGGAGAGCGGGAAGACGTCGCGGAAGATGCCGAGATAGAGGTCCAGGGTCGGCAGGGCGCGCCAGGGATAGCCGGTGGCGAGGAAGGACCCGCGGAGGCCGTCCTGATCGGAGACCCTCATAGGCCGGCCGTTCCAGGTGGCTCCGCCGCCGCGTGTGGCCGCGAAGAGGTTGTTTCCCTCCGGGTCCTGGATCACGGCCGCGAGGAGCTCGTCCCCCTTGCGGCAGGCGATGGAGACGCAGTAGACCGGGAGACCGTGAAGGAAGTTGGTGGTGCCGTCGAGCGGATCGATCAGCCACTCGTAGTCGCCGCTCCCCTGGCCGGCGCCGCTCCCCTCCTCCGCCAGGATGCGATGCTCGGGGAAGCGCCGGCGGATCTCGGCGACGATGGCGGCCTCGCTCTCTTTGTCCGCCTGGGTGACGAAATCGTTCTCCCCCTTCCGCCGTACCTCCAGGCCGGCGTCGCGGAAGTAGCGGGTCACGATGCGGGAGCCGGCGTCCGCGGCGGCGAGAGCGGTTTCGAGGAGATCGTGCAGCAGGTCGTCGTGCATGGCGGGGGTATTATGCCAGTCCTTACCCTCCACCCCCATAATACCGGCGGATCGCCCCCTCCGCCTTCCGCCCCTGGAAGCGGAAATCCGCCTCCCGGCCGCTGTCCGCTCCCGGGGCGCTGAAGGCCTTCCAGACGAAGGTGCCCGCCAGCCAGGGGTGGTGGTCCAGAGCGGCGAGGAGCGCCTCGTAGGCGGCGGCCTGGTCCTCCTCGGAGTAGGAGCCCTCCTCGGCGTGGGGCTTCATCCAGGCCTCCTTCTTGGCCGCGAAGCCCACCTCCGTCAGGAGAACCGGCTTTCCGAAGCGGCGCGAGGCCCGGGCCAGGCGTTCGGCCACCTGCCGGGCCCCCTGCTCCAGCTCCGCCTTCCCGGCCCCGGGCTTCTCGGCCAGCGGGAAATAGGCGTCCACGCCGATGAAGTCGAGCCGGTCCCAGAAGCGGACGGTCTCAAGATCGCCATACCAGTTGGCGGCGTAGGTCACCGGACCTGGATAGAAGAGGCGGACGGCGGCGATCAGGTCCCGCCACTCCGCCTCGCGGCCGATCGTCTTCGACAGCTCGACGCCCGCGCAGAAGAGGTCGGCCCCGGCCCAGCGGGCGAGCAGGGCGTGGTGGAGGACGTAGCGCCGGTAGCTCCGCCACCAGGCGGCCCAGTCGGCCTCGCTCTTCATGGCGATCTCCCCCGGCCAGGAGGCGCCCGCCACCCAGACGTGGGGCTTCCAGAGCACGCGGATCCCCCGTGCCTTGGCCGCCCGCGCC
>JAICSG010000249.1 GCA_025937035.1 Thermoanaerobaculia bacterium
CGACGGCAGCTCCCATCCGCTTCCCTCACTGGCAGGCGGACAGGTGGAGACCTTCACCGCGCCTTCCCAGGAGGATTGGGTTCTTTCCCTGATTGCAAGGTTGCAACGGCCCATTCCAAGGTTGTAACGGCTCCTTGCAAGGTTACAACGGCCCGTTGCAAGCCTGTAGGGCCCATTGCAAGCTCGCAAGGAGCCGTTGCAACCTTGGAACGTCCCGTTGCAAGCTTGCATCGGCTCCTACAACTTTGCAACAGGCCATTACAGCCTTGCAAGGAGGCATTGCAAGGGAAGAATGGACCATTGCAGCGCTAATCCGCATCCTCTTCCACCGATTGGGAAGACACGAGCTCCGGCAACGGCCTCTGTCCGGGAGGGGCCGGCCGGGTGATGTCATAGATCCAGATCACCGGGCCCTTCCCGCCCCAACTCCTGGGATCGAAGGTGCGGATCCGTTCCGTCCGGTCGAGCTCCTTGTAGAAGCGGACGAAGGAGGGGAAGCGGGTGCCACGGCCGCTGCTGGTGAAGTACTGGTTGCGGGCCAGGCTGTTGGTCACCACGTAGCGGACCCCCTCGCGCTGGTACTCCGCGAGCGGCCCGGGCTGGCGGGAGACGAGCGGGTTCCCCATGTCGAGGTCGGTGGGGTCGCTCCGCAGCTCCGCGTCGCTCTTCTCCCGTGGCAGCCACCACTGATGCCCGATCTCGTCGAGGTTGAAGCCGTCCGGCGGCGGATAGCGGCGCAGCAGGTCGAGGCGCAGCCCCTGGTTCTGAGTGAAGGGACCCGGCGGCAAGCCGCGCAGGACCGCCGCCATGCGGTCCGCCGATTGCCGGTTGTCGTTGAGCGGCGGGCCGTAGTCGTCGAGCAGGACCCGCGCGTCCCGGGGGAGGCTCTTCAGGAGCCAGCGGTAGGCCACCAGCCGGCTGTCCTGGCGGTTGATCAGGAGGTTCCAGCGGACGGCCACGATCAGCGTCGGCACGGCCGCGGCGGCCACCAGCAGGAGGGCCGCGGCGCGGGCGCGGGGCTCGGCGAGGCGGAGCGGACGGACTGCGGCCAGCGCCCCCGGCCAAGCGAGCGCCGCCAGCAAAGGATAGAGGGCGTTCAGGTGGCGGGGTTGCGCGTGGTAGGCGGCCACGGTGATCGCGGCCAGGAAGAAGAAGAGGCTGGGGATCAGCACCAGCAGGCCGTACCACCGGGTCTCGCGGCGGACGAGCGTGGCGGCCAGCCCCAGCCCGGTGAGGAGCAGGAGAGCGATCCCCAGCACCTCCCGGGCGGCGATCAGATCCAGGAAGGCCCGGGCGGCGCCCAGCGCGGTCGCCCGCGTCCCGGGGGTGAGCTCCATGCCGCTGTCCGGCTCGTAGCGGACGGCCGGCTTGCCTCCGGCGATCCCCAGGCTCCTGGCGACCACCGCCCCGGTCTCCCGGCCCCAGGTGGGGTCGAGGAAGTTGTAGGGGGAGGTGACGAAGAAGCCGATCCCGAACAGGAGCACGATCAGGGCGCAGCGGCCGGCCACCGTCCGCCACGGGACGCCGGAGAAGCCGCGCAGCATCTCCAGCGCCAGATAGGCGGGCACCAGCACGATCCCGTAGTAATGGGTGCCCATGGCCACGCCGGCCAGCAGCGAGGCCAGGACGAGCGGGCGGAGGCGCGGGGTCTCGCGCGTCCCGAGATAGGCCCAGACCGAGAGGGCCATGAAGAGGCCGCACGGCACGTCGCTCTTGATCGACCGCGAGGAGTCGATCATCGGCGCCAGCACGGCGGCGATCAGGGCCCCGGCGATCCCCGCCCAGGGATTGGCGAAGACCTTGCGGCCGATCCGGTAGACCACCCAGACCGTGGCGACGCCACAGGCCGCCACCAGCAGCCGGCCGATGAGCAGGAACGGCGTGGGGGTGAAGAGGAAGTGGGCGCCGAATTCGGCGGTGGAGTGGAACCAGCCGGCCACCCGGCCGAGCAGGAAGTAGAGTCCGTAGCAGAACGCCAGCAGGTACATGAAGAAGGCCGGCTTGTGGAACCAGTGGGGGTTGAGGTCCCCCGTGCCCACGGCCATGGCCCGCCGCATGAAGTGGAGCTCGTCGCCGTAGTAGGAGAAGGGGAGGTCGTAGTGCGCGGCCCAGAGGCGCAACGCCGCGGCCAGCAGCAGCACGGCGATCAAGGCGAGGCGCGGTCGCATGGAGGAGCGCTATGCGCAGTGGATGCTGAAGACGGCGCCCATCCTCACGCCCTCGAGGTCGATCTGCCGGCGGAGATCGGGTCCTCCGGGCTCGAGATCGTAGAGGGCGATGCGGGTCGGGCGCTCGCGGTGGTGCTCCGTCTCGCGGAAGCCGTGCCGGATCCAGCTCAGGTTCCGGCGCAGGGTGGTGTAGCGGAGGCGGGAGAAGCCGACCCAGGCCTGCCGTCCGTCCCCCACGGGAAGGACGCCGCGGCACCAGCCGAGCGGGCGGTCCTCGTCCGGCTCGCCCAGGGTGTTGAGGTCGAAGGTGGTCTTCCGGCCCGTCGCCAGGTCGAAGCGGACGACGCATCCGCTGACCGTGGTGAAGAAGAGCTCGTCGCCCACCACATGGCCGTCGTGGATCCCCTCCTCGCTCCCGACGTCGAACGCCGGCCGGCCGTTCACGCCGTCCACGGGAACGGCGTCGCGCTGGTTAAAACGGGTGACCCACGGTTTCCCGCCGAGGAAAAAGACGAAGTTGGGGTGCGAGCGATGGGGCTTGGTGGTGGGCACCTTGCGGTAGTCGACATCGGGCGAGAAGCGGTCCCAGGGCGAGCCGCCGAGCACGCTCACCAGCCGGATCAGCTCCCCCTCGGGGGTGAGCTCGGCCACCGCGTCGAGGCCGGTGACGGCCACGAACAGCCGGCCGTCCGGGGCCGGGGCGACGTGGTGGAGGTCGTTGAAGCAGGGGAGCGAGATCACCCGGCGGATTTGAAAGCCGGGGAAGTCGCAGACCAGCACCTCGGTCTGCGTGCACAGGTATGCGGTGTCCCCCGCGAAGGTGGCCGCCTTGAAGACGTACGATGGGGTCTCGTCGTCCGGGCAGTGCTCCGGCGGCGACTCGTAAGCGAGCACCTCCCGCGGCCGGCCGTCGCGGACCTCGACCACCATGGCCTTGCGGTACTGGGTCCACTCCTTCGGCTTGGAGAACTGGACCCGTTGCTCTCCTCCCACCACCCAGAGCGTCTCCGTCATTTCACCTTCCGGAACAGCGCGCTCTCGCGCACCAGCGTCAGGGCCCGCTTCCACTGCGCGGGCCGGGTGTAGACGAACGTGCGCACCCCGAGGAGGGTCCGCGCCGACCTCACCAGAGCCAGGTTGATCACGATCAGCGTCACCGTGGTGGCCACGGCGATGCCGTACCCGCCCCACCGCGGCGCCAGCAGGAAGCTCAGGATGGCGTTGAGGGCCGCCCCGCCCAGGGTCAGCACGAGGAGCCGCACGTGGTGCCCCGCCATCTGCAGGGCGAAGCCGGCGCCACCCGAGGCCGAGTCCCAGAAGCTGCCCACGGCGAGCACGAGCAGGATCCCCCAGGCGCCCACGTACGAGTGGCCGTAAGCCAGTTGGATCATCGGCCGGCCGAGCAGCAGAAGGCCGAGGAGGCAGAGGCCCGAGAGCATGGCCACCAGGGTCGCCGCGGTGCGCGCCAGCCCCTCCATCTCGGTCTTTCTGCCGTCGGCGTAGAGCAGGGCGAACTCCTGCGGCACCACGAAGTTGGCGATGCTGGGGATCGCCGCCATGAGCTGCAGGAGGGTGGCCGCGACACCGTAGACCGCCACGTCCTCATGGGGGCGGGCCCAGGAGAGGATCCACAGGCTGGAGGAGACGAAGATCACCGAGGCGGCGCTGCGCAGCCCCATGGCGGTCGAGGTGCCGAGGATCTCCCGGTACCCCGGCGGATGGCAGGCTTCGCGCGGCTCGGAGCTCTCGCCGGGCGTGGTCGCCAGGAGCGCCACGGCGTAGAGGATGGAGGTGGTCAGCAGCGCCCCGATGTAGACCGCGGCCAGCATCTCCCAGGGCTCCTGGGCGGGGGCCGTATAGAGGAGGAGGATGAAGCCGCCGAGGATCAGCCCGCGCGGGATGAGGTGGGTGAGGGGCGCCGACAGAGTGTAGAGCCGGAACGAGCGCAGATAGCTGTCCACCAGGGAGCCGAAGGAGGAGAGGACCCCCGCCGCCAGCAGGAAGCCGGTCGCTTTGCCCAGCTCCGGCGCGTCGAGCTTGCGGGCGATCGCCGGCCAGGCCATGGCGAGCGGCGGTACCACCACCCCCCAAAGGAAGACCTGGAGGCCGAAGAGCCGCCGCCGCAGCACCGCCGTGGCGTGCTCCCCCCCCTTGCCGCGGCTGATCGGGGCGAAGCGCAGGGCCGCCGGGCCCAGGCCGAGCTGGAGCGCCATGCCCAGGGCCATCACCGCCTGCTGGAGCAGCATGTAGGAGGCCACGGCGGGCTTCTCGGCCACCCGCACCAGCACCATGCCGCTGCCGAAGCCGAGAGCCATGCCCACGAGCTGGCTGACGCCGAACAGCGCACCGCCCCGGAGCAGACGGGCGCGGGCCTGGTGGCCGACGACCGCGTCTCCGCGCGCGGGCTCCATCTCCGGCCGCGGAGCCTCCGGAGGAGTCAAGGGGATCGTGAGGGTCTCGCCGCTCGCCGACATGCTGCCCGTGCCCCGGTGCAAGAACGTTGCCCGTCACTTCGCCGCGGCGGAGAGCGCCACGGCGGCGTGCAGCCGGGTGAGGGTCTGCCCCTCGATCTTGCCTAGCGGCAGCACGTCCCCCTTCTGGTGCAGGATCGCCTGGACCATCTGGTCTCCGGCCCGGATCAGCTCCGGATCGCCGCTCTGCCGGCCGGCCCGCACCAGCAGGGCCACGGTGCCGAACTTCTCGGGGTTGTAGAGCTCGCGGTCCTTGGGCTCGGCGGTGGTGAAGGTGCCGCCGATCCGCGGGCCGCTCCAGTGGATGGCGATCAGCCGGGGCCAGGGGACGTCGGGCCGGGAGTCTCCTCCCGGTCCCAGAATGGCGACGGTGCGGGCGAGAGACTCGATCACCTCGCTGGGCTTGAGCGGCGGCTCGCCCAGCGGGGCGTCACCCGTATCCCGCTGCCAGCGGTAGAGGTTCTCGGCGTCGTAGAAGCCGTTGGTCCAGGCCGGGCCGGCCTCGTAGACCCCGGGCCCCTGGCGCGGCAGGGTCTTCTCGCCCAGGAAGCCGTAGCGCTTGCCGTCCCGCACCAGCTCGGCGTACTGCTGGGTGAGGGCGCGGGCGAGCCCCGAGCGGTAGTCCTCCAGGAAGCTCGGATCGCCGCTCGCCAGCCCCAGGAAGCGGAAGGCGGCGGTCCACTCCGAGGGGGCGCGGCCGGTGAAGGAGGACGCGTCGTTGTCCGGCGGATGGGTGGCCGCGCAGGCCGGGCCGTCCGGGCCGTGCGGCGTCGTCACCGGCTGGGGGCCGCGGTCCGGACAGACCAGGCGGCGCATGCTTTCCCCGCCGCGCAGCACGGTCTCCACCACCGTCGAGTCGCCGGTCAGCCAGTAGTAGAGGAAGAGGTTCTCGAAATAGGCGTGGGAGCTGTTGAAGTCCGCCCGGTAGGCGCCGTAGCCGGTGGGCGCCTGGCCGCAGTAGAACCACTTTTCCTCCGGCCCGCACTGCATGATCTGCGTGCTCAGGGTGCGCAGGGCGGCCGGGAAGGAGAGCTCGTCGAGCCATTGCGGCTCTCCCGAGCGCAGGGCCCAGAGGGCCGCCGTCTCCGTGGTGTTGTGGTAGTCGGTCCAGGAGGTGCACCAGAACTTGTCGTCCCAGGTCTCGCCCGGCGTCGGGTCCCCTTCCTTGCCGCACTCGATCTCGCCGGTCTCCCCCTTGATCCCCCAGTAGCGCGGGTAGACCCCGAAGGTCATCAATCCGGCCATGCCGTCCGCGTCGATGTCCTCGGTGGTCGCCTTGAGCACGCGCGGGATCAGCTCGTCGTAGGCCGCGAGGCGCTTCGGGAGCGGGCCGGAGGGGATCTCGTCGACCGCCTCCGAGCGGGTAAACCAGGCGGCGTCCGGCAGGGCGTGCAGGGGATGATTGAGCGGCGCCCAGACAGTCCGATCAAGGTCGGCGCGCTGGAGCGGCCCCGGGGCGGCCGTCACCGCCAGCGTGGCGAACATCCCCTGGTGATTGGCGAGCCAGGCCTTGCCGTCCGCCAGGTCGACCGCCAGCCGGCCGTCCGCCAGCAGCCGGAGGGCCTGCGGCTCGTAACGGTGCATGTGATCGAGCGCCACGGCGACCGAGCCGGCGGGGCCGGAGACGGCGAGCAGGGCGCCGTCCGCCTGCCTCCCCTCGCGGCGCCGTCCGCCCGCCGCCATCTCGAAACGGAGCGGC
>JAICSG010000308.1 GCA_025937035.1 Thermoanaerobaculia bacterium
GTCCTGGTGCGCGACCGGACCGGCGGCCGGGTCCGCGTGGGCCGCGACGGCCGGCCGGTCATCGACTACCGGCCGGACCGCGAGGCCCACGCCCATCTGCGCCAGGGGGTAGCGGCGGCGGCGCGCCTCCACTGGGCCGCCGGCGCCCTGGAGCTGCTGGCCCTGCACAGCCGGCCGCACCAGCTCCGGCGCGGGGGAGGCCAAGGGGCGGCGATCGACGCCTTCTGCGACCGCCTCGCCGCCAGCCCGCAGGACCGCAACCGCTCCCCCCTGTTCAGCGCCCACCAGTTGGGCACCTGCCGCATGGGGAGCGGCCCGCGGGACGCGGTCTGCGACGAGAACGGCCAGGTCTTCGGCGTGCGCGGCCTCTACATCGGCGACGCCAGCGCCTTCCCGGCCTCCTCCGGGATCAACCCGATGATCACCATCATGGCGCTCGCCCACCACACGGCCCAGCGGATCCGCTAGAGGACGGCGTAGACCGTCTGGACCACCGTCCTCGTCGTCAGCCGGCCGACGGTCACCGCCACGACGCGGTTCAGCCAGTCGAGCTCCGGGGCCGCCGTCTCGAAGAGCGGCGTCGTGCGGAAGTAATACTGGGAAGGATCGATCTCCTCGCCCGCGCCGATGCGCTGGTAGATCTCGGGAGACATGTCCATGATCCCCCGGGAGATGACGTAGATGAGATGGCCGCCGTCGGTGCGGAGCGCCAGCCGGACGTCGAGGAGCCGGGCGCCGTCCGGCCGCAGCAGCAGCCAGTCCCCCCCTCCCGGCAGGACCTCGCCCCGAAGCTTCGGGCCCGCGAAGCTCCCGCCGCTGATCAGGCGGACCCGGCGGTCCCCGTTGGGCGTGGGGCCGACCACCTGGGGCGGCTCCAGATTCACGCTGATCTCGAACAGAAGCTCGGTCCGCAATTCGGCCATGGTGTCCTCCGGAGCGCTCGGCGCGCGAGAGCCAGCCCCGCTACTGTAACAAGAGCCTTCCCTCCGCTAGAATCCCCGCCGATCGACCATGCGAGTCGCCGCCCTCTACGACATCCACGGGAACCTCCCCGCCCTGGAGGCGGTGCTGGCGGAGGTCCGCCGGGCCGATGTCGACCTCGTCGTGATCGGAGGGGACGTGCTACCGGGCCCGATGCCCCGCGAGACCCTCGACACCCTGCTGGACCTGGAGATCCCCGCCCGCTTCATCCTGGGCAACGGCGAGACCGCGGTGCTCGCGGAGAAGGCCGGCGAGGAGGTCCCGCTCCCCGAGAAAGTCCGGGAGACCCTGCGCTGGACGGCGCGGCAGCTCCTGCCCGCGCACGAGACCTGGCTGGCGGAGTGGCCCAAGACCCTCCGCGTCGAGATTCCGGGCTTGAGCGATGTCCTCTTCTGCCACGCCACGCCACGCAGCGACACCGAGATCTTCACCCGCCAGACGCCGGACGACCGCCTCGCCCCCGCCTTCGCGGGCGTCGACGCCCCCCTGGTCGTCTGCGGCCACACCCACATGCAGTTCGACCGCAAGGTGGGATCGATCCGGGTGGTCAACGCCGGCAGCGTGGGGATGCCCTTCGGCCGTCCCGGCGCCGACTGGCTCCTGCTGGGCCCCGGCGTCGAGCTCCGTCACACCGACTACGACCTCCGCCGCGCCGCCGCCCGCATCCGCGCCACCCGCTACCCCGAAGCCCAGGAATTCGCCGACCGCGACGTCCTCAGCCCCCGCTCCGAGGACGAGACCCTCGAGCTGTTCGCCAAAGCCGAGATGCGGTAGGGCGGCCGGCCCGGCCCCGCTCGCCTTCCTGGCCTTCCAAAGATATTTGTATTAGGCTATGGGCTCACCACGAAGGAGGACCCTATGAATTTCTCCAAGCTCGCCCGCCTCGCCGGCCTCTCCCTCATCCTCGCCGTCACCGCCTTGCCGCTGTTCGCCGAGCGCCCCTGTAGCTGCTCCTTCTGCTCGCAGTCCAGCTCCACCACCGCCTGCAACTTCAACGGCACCCATACGACCTGTGGCGACTTCCTCGCCGTAACCCTCTGCCAGCCCGTGGGCTAGGCCGACCCCGGCGCGCGCCGGCCCAGATCCGGCGTGAGTCCTCCGCCCCGCGGGGCGAACGGCTCGCCCCGGATCTGGCGCGGTCCCGAATCCGGGGCGGACGGTCCGCCCCACGAGGCGAGCCAGTCGCCCCGCGAGGCGGGATCTCAAGACGTGGGGCGAGAGGCTCGCCCCGGATTTTGAGAGGCTCCAGATCCGGGGCAACTCCCCTGCCCCGCGAGGCGAGCCTCCCGCCCCGAAAGGCGCGTACCCAATCCGCGGGGCGAGCCTCTCACCTCGCGGGACGGAAGGCTCAAGATCCGGCGTGACCGGCGCCCGCCGAAGGCCCTGGAAAGCCGGATAGCCTTCCCCCCAACGCTTTTCCCGCCTCGTCCGTATGCCTACAGGTGCCTCGATCCCACTCCGAGAGCAACCTCCCAACGAGGCCACAGGATCTTTGACATCTGACGGACCAGGAGCGCCGGCCTGCCCAGCCGTCTCCTGGCCTGCCTATACGCCCATGGGCGGTTTACGGCGCCGCCCATGGGTCCCGTCTATCGCGACTGCTTTTTTCTTGGATGTCCGGCCCTTTTTATCTCCAAGCGCTCCGGCCAAGGCTCACCCCGGCTCCTGTTTGGAGTATCCTCCCCAAGACAAGCCCCTGAGCCCCGCGCTCCGGCGAGCCGCTGCCTACGGCCACGCCACGGGGAAGCACCTCACCGGGAGGATTCGCCTGGTATGAAGGAGAACCAGCAGGTCGAGTGGAAGAGCACCTGGAGAGACGACTACCTCCGGTGGATCTGCGGCTTCGCCAATGCGGAAGGTGGAAGGCTGATCATCGGACGCGATGACCGGGGCGTGGCCGTTGGCGTCAAAGATGCCAGGAGGCTCCTGGAGGAAATTCCCAACAAGGTGCGGGACATCCTCGGCATCATGGTGGGCGTGAATCTGCAGAAGGTCGAAGGCAAGGAGCTGGTTGAGGTTCGCGTCGAGCCTTATCCCAGCCCCATCAGCTACAAGGGCGAATACCACTACCGCAGCGGCAGCACCAAACAGGAGCTGAAGGGTGCGGCGCTGGAGCGGTTCCTCCTGAAGAAACGCGGGCGCCACTGGGATGACGCGCCGGAGCCCTCCTTCACCGTGCGGTCCTGCAGCGCCGCGGCCTTGAAGCTCTTCAAGCAGAGGGCTTCAGAAGCCGGGCGCATGGACCGGGCGGCGTTGCGGGACGGCCGGGAGATGGTTCTCGCCAACCTGGAGCTGATCGAAAAGCACGGCCTCAAACGCGCCGCCTGCCTGCTCTTCTCCGACCGCCCCGAGCAGTATGTGAGTGGCGCCTGGATCAAGATCGGCTACTTCGTGACGGATGACGACCTCCGCTATCAAGACGAGATTCATGGGAACCTCTTCGAGCAGGTGGAGAAGACCCTCGATCTCCTGCACACGAAGTATCTCAAGGCATACATCAGCTATCAGGGCCTGCAACGGAGGGAGACCTTCCTGTTTCCCGACGCCGCTCTGCGCGAGGCTCTGCTCAACGCCGTGGTCCACAAGGACTACAGCAGCGGCATCCCCATCCAGATCAGCGTGTACGAGGACCGTATCGTCCTCTGGAATCCCGGCGACCTGCCGGACAGTTGGACGCTGGAAAAGCTGCTGGGCAAGCATCCGTCCTGCCCCTTCAATCCGTTGATCGCCAACGCCTTCTTCCGCGCCGGCTTCATCGAATCCTGGGGGCGTGGCATCGAGAAGATCCAGCGAGACTGCCGGGAGCACGGGATCGAGCCGCCGGTCTACGATTTCGGCATGGCGGGCCTGATGCTGACCTTCCGCGCCAACCCTGCCCAGTTTCAAGCTGCTCTGGAGCAGAGCCTGGAAGTCACCCCCCAAGTCACCCCCCAAGTCACCCCCCAAGTCACCCCCCAAGTCCAGCGCCTCCTGGCGGTGCTCCAGGGGGCCATGGGGAGAGACGAGCTCCAGGCGGCCCTCGATCTAAGCGATCGTAAATCCTTCCGTCTGTTCTACTTACAGCCCGCCCTCGCGGCGGGGCTTATCCATATGGCCATCCCGGACAGGCCCAACAGCCGGATGCAGCGCTATCACCGCACCCCGGCTGGCGAGGCCGCTCTGGAGCAGGTCACCCCCCAAGTCACCCCCCAAGTCACCCCCCAGGTCACCCCCCAAGTCGAGCGCCTCCGGGCGGTGCGCCAGGGGGCCATGGGGAGGGACGAGCTCCAGGCGGCTCTCGATCTGAGCGATCGAAAATCGTTCCGTCAGCTCTACCTGCTGCCCGCCCTGGAAGCGGGGCTTATCCACATGGCCACCCCTGACAGGCCCAACAGCCGGCTACAGCGCTATTACCTGACCCTGGCTGGCGAAGCCTACCTGGCGGCCCGCCCACAGGAGAGCGCTACCCGAAGGACGTCCGCACCCTCAACGAGCACCTCCAGAGCCTCTTGAGGGAGGGGGCTCGATCGGGGGCAACGATCCGGAAATTCCGGATAGCTCGGCGCGGGAACACGGAGATCCTTGTCTCATACCTTCATTCGCTTCTATACAGATGTTCTCATGGATGCGAAGAGGGTGGGGGTGGCACCTCGTAGGTAGCACCTTATTCCGCGAAAAACCTCGACTTCGAGTACGCCATAACGCAGAGAAGAGCCTGCAACGTCCCGTTGCAAGCTTGCCGTCCCACCGCTACGGCCGCATGAACGTATAGACGCCGTTCTCCCCGGTCGCCGCGTACAGCTTGCGGGGGTTCTTGGGATCGAGGAGAAGCTGTACCACGCGGCCCGGCAGGCCGTCCCGGAGGCTGGTGAAGGTCCGGCCGCCGTCGCGGCTCCAGTAGACGCCGCTGCGGTCGTCCTCTGGATGGGCCGGATCGACTTGCTGCTCCACGGCGGCGTAGAAGATCGCGGGGTCCTGCGGGTCCATCAGCAGCCCGGTGATCTTGGAATTCGCGGGCATGCCACTCCCCCAGGCGCGCCACGAGCGCCCGCCGTCGTCGCTGCGCCAGACGCGCTCGGGACGGTCGTCGAGAGCCCCACGCCCGGTCCCCAGATACAGACGGCCGGGATGGGCCGGATCGATCAGCAGCGCTCCCGGCTCTCCCGCGTGCTCCAGCCCCTGGGGACGGATCCGGGTCCAGCTCGCGCCGCGGTCGGCGCTCTTCCAGAGGCGGTCCCGCCGCTCCAGCAGCCAGAGGGTGCCGGGCGAGGCCGGGTCGGGCACGAGCCGGGTGAAGAAGGGATCCGACAGATCGGTGGCCGGCGGCTGGATGCATTGCCGGGTCTCGCCGTAGTCGTCGCTGCGCGACCACCGGCAGGGATACTTCGCGGCGCCGTCGCCGGCTAAGTAGACGACGCCGGGCGACGTGGGGTCCGTCACGAGTTGGTCGAGATAGAAGCCTCCGTCGGTGGCGGAGTCGTGGGCATCGCGCAACAGGGTCCAGTGGGCTCCGCCGTCGTCGCTGCGCGCCAGGCCGTGCTCCGAGGTATGCCAAGCGAGATAGACGGTCTGCGGCCGCCGCGGATCGAGCGCCAGGAGATGGTACGGGTAGA
>JAICSG010000861.1 GCA_025937035.1 Thermoanaerobaculia bacterium
GCCCAGCACGAACTGATGCCGCGTAAAGGGGGCCGGGCTCACGTAGTGCTCTCCATCCACGATCTCATGCCGCTGACCGTCCTCCGGGATCAGGACGTAGTCTTCGTAAGTCAGTTTGCGAGTGAGATCGGGGAGAGCCATCTCGTCTAGCCTTCCACCTCGGCCACGAACTCGTCGAGCAGGTGGTTGAAGGCCTCGGGGCGGTCCATCATCACCCAGTGGCCGGTGCCGGTCATCAGGCGGACGGGGAGGTCCGGCAGCAGCTTGTGCAGGCTGTAGGGGAGGCGGTTCATGTCGCTGATGATCGACTGCCGCGGTCCCGGATAGCGGGCGAGGGCCGGCAGGGGCTTGTACTGGACGGAGTCGGCGAGCGCGCCGGTGACGGCGTCCTCGTGAGTGAGGCGGAGGTCTTCGAGGATCCAGCGGGCCGCGTCGGGATCGCCGCCCACCACGAGCTGGCGGAAGTAGGACTCCAGCTCTCCCAGGGGATCGGCGCGCAGCGACTCCAGGAACGGCGCCAGCTCCCTGGCGGGCACCTGGCTCTGGTCGCCGTTGGGATCGACCAGGAGAAGCCCCGCGACCCGCTCGGGGTGGTGGCTGGCGTATTCGATGGCCGCCGCCGATCCCAGGCTGTGGCCGGCGAGGATGAAGCGGCGCAGGCCGAGTTGGTCGGCCACCGCGGCGACGTCGGCGGCCAGCCCCGCGATCGAGTAGTCGCCGTCCTCGGCCGGATCGGACTCGCCGTGGCCGCGGAAGTCGAGGGCCACCGCCCGCCGGTGCCGGCGCAGGTGATCGAGCTGGAGGGCCCACTGGCCGCCGTTGCCCGCCAGGCTGTGCAGGAAGAGGACGGGCGAGGCGTCCGGATGCTCCTCGCCGCCGCCGTCGCGGACGTAGAGGTTGCCCGCGGGGCCGGCGATCCACAGCGATTCGCCTGGCACCTCGACGGCGGCCGGCTCGGGCGCGGGAGGCTCGGGCTCCGGCTCAGGGCTGCGCCGCCGCCGCGGCTCGGGCTCTGGCTCGATGTCCTCCGGGAACACCGGCCGCCGGGTGGCGAGCACCGCCGCCAGCATCCCCAGCGTGAACAGGCCGAGGAGGGTCCAGAGAAACCCCCGCGGGCGCCGTCGGCGCGGGTAGGTGGATCTCCGAATCCGCTTCGAGGTCATCACGGTCTTCCTCCCTCGGGAAAAGCTAGCACGCCCGGCGGATGGACGCTACGCGGAGGGCGGCCATCGGGCGGAAGGGTTGACAACCCTATTGATGGTTGTGTATCAATCCTGTGCCCAAAGCCGGCAGCAACCAAGGCGAGGAGCAGCGGCGCCTGCTCGTCCAGAGAAGTTTTTTTCGAGCGAACCCAGACGGGAGGCACGTGTGAATCGAGCAGTACCCACCGTCATCGTCTCGATCCTTTCCCAGATCCGGCAGGTCGGGAGAGGGTCCAATACGCTCTGCGTGGGCGCCTTCGCGCTCAGCCTGGTCAACCTCGCGGCCGTGGGGGGACAGCAGACGACCGCCGTCCAGCCACCCAACCCGGTCAATCCGCCCGCTCTGCAAGCCGCCGCTCCGGTGCCTCGTCCCGCGACACCCCTGGCCCTGACCGTTCAACCGCCCGCCGCCGCTCCGGCCCAGCCGAAGACGGCGCCTCCGGCCGCCGCCGCGGAGCCCGTCAAGCCGGCTCCCGCAGAGGCCGCGCGGCCCGATCCCCCGAGGCCGGCCGAGGCTCTCAAGGAGACCCCCAAGCCGGTCACGCCGCCGGGCGCGGCCACCCCAGCAACGGCAACCGCGCCGCAGCCCGCCCCGGCCCCCAAGACGGAAACCCCGGCCCCCACGGCCACCCCTCGCCCGACGCCTCCGCCACCTCCCAAGTCGACCGCGAACGACGAGATCGAGCGTCTGAAGAAGACCGCCGATCTGATGGTGAAGGTGAACGAGGCGCTCGGGATGCCGCAGTCTCCGTACGGCAAGATCATCTACGACATCGCGGTCCGCCATTCGATCAATCCGCACTTGGTGGCGGCGCTGATCCACGTCGAGTCCGCCTTCAATCCGCGGGCGAAATCGTCCAAGGGGGCGTACGGCCTGATGCAGCTCCTGCCGGAGACGGCGCGGCGCTTCGGGCTCACGAAGAAGAAGGACCTCTACGATCCCAAGAAAAACCTGGAGGCGGGCATCCGCTATCTCAAGTGGCTGGCCGACCGCTTCGGCGGCGACGCCGAGAAGATCCTCGCCGCCTACAACGCCGGCGAGGGCGCGGTCGAGCGGTACGGCGGGATTCCGCCGTACCAGGAGACCCAGAGCTACGTCCAGAAGATCTTCGGCCTGCTGGGCTTCGCCGTGCCGCCGGCCCCGGTGCCGGATCCCCAGCCGGCGTCGGTTGCGGGCAACATGGAAGCGGCGGCGCGGTAAACCCTCATCTCTCGGAAGCTGTCGTAGGGGCGGGGGGGGTGCCCCCCCCGCGGCCGAGTTGGGGGGGGGGAAACCCCCCCCCCCCCCCAAAAAAACCC
>JAICSG010000390.1 GCA_025937035.1 Thermoanaerobaculia bacterium
CGATGTGGGTGTGGGCGCCGGGACCGGTCTCGACGCGGCCCATCGAGCAGCCGGAGAAGAGGCCGAAGGGCGTCGCCCGTGCCGCCATGCGGTAGAAGTAGCGCACCAGCGCCCGCTCGGCCCGCTGCCCCTTCTTGCTGTCGGGCTGGGCCCGCCAGAGGCTCAGACTCTCATGGAGAGAGGGCGAGGCGAGGAAGACCGCCTCCAGGACCTCGGGGCGCTCGGCCAGGATGCTCAGACGGGCCCGCAGCCGCTCGCGGTCGGCGGCGAGGGCCTTCTCCAGCCGCTCGGGATCGGACTCGGCGGCGGCGAGGGCGGCCGGCGCCTCCAGCCCCTCGGCGAAGGCCTCCAGCTCCTCGAAGGGGAGCAGGGGGGTGCGGAACGAGAAGAACCCGGCGGGGGCGAAGGGACGGTCGGGAGCCTTGGCCATACTAATCTCGTACGAAGTCGATGAAACCGCGCTCGACGTCGGTCGAGACCAGGCGCACGCGCACCCGGTCACCCACGTCGAGCCCTTGGAAGCCGCGCTCGAGGCGGCCCTCGATCACAGGGTGCCCGCAGGTGCGCACCCAGGTCCCCTTCTCCGAGGCACCGGTCACCTGCGCATCGAAAGAGTCGCCGATCCGCTTCTGGAAGAGCTGGGCCGCCGCGGACTTGCGCACCTGGCGCTCCACCTTGTTGGCGGCGTCCTCCTGGAGGGTGCAGTGGCGGGCCAGCTCCTCGATCTCGGCGTCCGAATAGGGGGATTTCTGGCGGCCGAACGCCGCCTTGACCAGCCGGTGGGTGACGAGGTCGGGATAGCGCCGGTTGGGCGCCGTGGCGTGGGTGTAGTCCTTCACCGCCAGCCCGAAGTGCCCCGGGGGATCGCCGTCCGGCGGGTCGAGCACGTACTCGCCCGGCCCCAGCAGCTTGACCACGGAGAGCGACAGCTCGGGGAACCCCTGAGGGTCGGCCTGCTTGCGCCGCTCCAGGAAGTCGCTCAGGGCCTTGGGATCGGGATCGGCGGGGAGCTGCTCGCCGAGCTGCTTCGCGAGGTCGACGATGCGGGGCCAGCGGGCGGGGGTGCGCACCACCCGGCGGATCGAGGGGAGGCCGTGGCCGGTGAGGAACTGCGCCGTCACGCCGTTGGCGGCGATCATGAAGTCCTCGATCAGGTTCTTGGCCCGGTTGTCCCGCTCCTCCTTGAGGTCCACCACCTGGCCGTCGGCCATCACCGGCCGGGACTCCCGGGTCTCCAGGTCGAGCGCCCCCCGCTCGTGGCGCAGGCGGCGCAGCCGGCCGGCGTCCACGTCCTGGAGCTTCACCTGGTCGGCGACCCCCGCCACCTCGGCCATCCGCGGCGGCATCGGCCCCTGACCGTCGAGCCAGGCGGCCACCGCGTCGTAGGCCAGCTGGCAGCGGTTGTGGACCCGGGCCGGATAGACGTCCGAGCCGGCGATCGAGCCGTCGGGAGAGACCGTCATCTCGATCACGATGGCCAGCCGGTCCTCGCCGTCGTTCAGCGAGGTGATGCCGGTCGACAGCCGCTCGGGGAGCATGGGGAAGATGCGGGCCGCGGTGTAGACCGAGGTGGTGTTCTTCCGCGCGTGATCGTCGATGGCCGAGCCCGGCCGCACCAGGTCCTCGACGTCCGCGATGGCGACCAGAACCTTGATGGCCCCGCCGGGGAGCGCCTCCGCCACCTCGAGCTGGTCGAGGTCGCGGGTGTCGTCGTTGTCGATCGAGGACCAGAGGAGGCCGCGCAGGTCGCGGACGGCCGGGTCGCCGTCGTGGAGGTTCGGAGACAGCCGCTCCGCCTCGGCCAGGGCCGCCGGCGGGAAATCGGGCTCCAGCCCGCGGTCGCGCATGGCACGGCGGGCGATCTCGGCAAGGTCGGGGTGGTGGTCGGGTCGCATGGAGGGGGAAGGATAGCAGGCGGGGCTCCGCTTGCCACTCCCTCCAGACAGGCCTAAAATATGGGAATCCCTTCCCATCCTCATCCGATCCCTGTCCCGGAGCGTAACGTCAAGCTGGAATGAACGCCCAAGCCTTCGAGGACCTGCTTTGACACGGGAGGAAAATCGCCATGGCCGACCTGACCGATGTCCGCGACCGCGCCTGGTCACTGTTCCTGGAGCCCTCACCGCCCCGCCGCGCCGCCTTCCGGGAGGCCGCGCCGGAGCTGGCGGCGGCGGGGGAGGAGCCGATCGAGACCTTCTCGGCCTTCAACCGCCGCCACCTCGAACGGGCCATGCAACTGGTGGCCGAGATGATGCGCCTGGCCAACGCGTCCTCGGATGAGAAGGGGCTCCAGGACGTCCTCGACTTCTACGAGCGGATGCGGGACCGGGAGAACCCCGACCTCGTGGACTACGCCCTGATGGCCTTCATCACCCACCATCCACGAGGCCGGGCGCTCGTGCACGTCATACCCCCCTGACCCTGCGGAACCCTGAATTCGCCGCTCCCTCGACCGCGCCGCTCGACCGCTCCGTCCCCGGCCCTGAGCTCCTGGACGTCCTCGGGGGGGCCGGAGGGGAGGCGGATCTGTCGGCGGTGGATTCCGCCTTCGTGGGGGGCGCCCAGCCGAGCGACGGCCTCGAATGGTACCGGGAGGACCCGTTCGCCAACGAGCACCACACCCACTGGCATGTGGTCTATCCGTTCAGCGGCATCCCGGACCCGGAAGACCCCACGACCTCCAAGGCCCAGGACCGGCAGGGGGAGCTCTTCTTCTACATGCACCAGCAGATGCTCGCCCGCTACGACGCCGAGCGGGTGGCCGCGGGGCTCCCCCGGGTCCAGCCCCTCGCCGACTACCGCTCCGCCGTGGCCGTGGGCTACGACCCCGGCCCCTACATGCGCGGCCAGGGCTTCGGCCCCCGGCCGGCGGGCGCCCGCATGGTCAACATCCAGGGGACCTCGGTCTCCGACCTGGAAGGCTTCCGCGGCCAGCTTCAACAGGCCGTGGCCGCCCTCTCCTTCAACGCCCTCAACCCGGCGGTGGCCATCGACCAGGTCACCCTCCTCGGCGCCTCCGTCGAGTCCGACCTCGCCGGCATCGCCGGCCAGAGCGACGGGGCGGACCGCTTCTACGGCGATCTCCACAACACCGGCCATGGCATGCTCGCCAGCGCCTCCCAGGGGAATCCGGGAGTCATGACCACCACGGAGGTGGCCATCCGCGACCCCGTCTTCTACCAGTGGCACAAGCACGTCGACGACTTCTACGCCGCCTGGCAGGAGAAGTCCGGGGCGCGGTCGCTCTCCGACCGTCCCCTGGTGCGCCTGCGCAAGCAGCTCGACCCGGCCCAGGACCAGGCGGCCTCGCCGGACATCCTCCTGGCTTTCGAGGATCAGCTTCCGGCCGAGGCGGCCCAGGATCTCCAGGCCTGGGCCCGCTCGGCCTTCGGGGACGGCCACTGGGACGACGATCCCGCGACCTTCGCGGGCACCACCGACAGCCTGGAGACCGCCATGCTCCAGCGCCGGCTCACCCTCGCCGACCGGGTGACCACGGTCCCCCTGGAGCACCTCACCCATCGGCCGTTCGTCTACGTTTTCCGCATCGAGAATCAGGTGGACCAGCCGGTCGAGGCCACCGTGCGGGTGTTCCTGGCTCCCAAAGACCAGGCCGCGGACCGCCGCGCCTGGATCGAGATGGACAAGTTCGTCCACAAGCTCCAGCCGCTGGAGAAATCGGTGGTGGCCCGGCGGGGCTCCCAGTCCTCGGTGGTCAGGAAGCCCGCCGTGATGCGCCCCGAGGTGCTCAAGGAGGCGGCGCTGGAGATCACCCAGCAGCGGTTGAACGAGATGGTGGCGGATGGCCTGCCGCAGACCATCGCCACCCGCCTGCAGCCCTTCGTGGGCCGGGTCTCGGCCCCCCAGGAGGTGTTCAACGCCCTGGGCTCCCCCCGCTGGCGCACGGCCCTGCCGTTGTTCCAGCGCCACGGCGTGATCCTCCCCTCCGAGCAGCCGGCGCGGCCGGATCAGAACGACACGCCCGAGGAGATCGAGCGGGCCGAGGGGGAGAATTACTGCACCTGCGGCTGGCCCTACAACCTCCTGCTGCCGCGCGGCACGGAGCAGGGGATGCCCTTCCGCCTGGCGGTCGTCTGCACCGACTTCGCGTTCGATCAGGTGGAGACCGACGAGTCCTGCGGCTCGCTCTCCTTCTGCGGCGCGCGCGACCGCTATCCGGACAAGCGGGACATGGGATACCCCTTCGACCGGCCGTTCACGGCGCCGGTCCGCGACACGATCATGGCCAACCCCAACATGGCCTTCCGCGACATCACCATCCGGCGGACCCCCGATGTCGTCGATGCCGTCGAAAATTGAGCTCGTCTGGTCCGATCCGGGGCCGCGCCTCGACGCGGCCCGCGGCGCGCTGCTCGCCGCCCTGCGCCAGGCGGGGCTCCCTCCCTACTGGGACGAATGGCGGGCGGACGACCCCATGCGCCCCCGGCACGCGCGGCGGGGGAGGGGAGCGGGCCCCCGCCTGTTCGTCAACCACCGCCTCGCCTGGGAGGATGGCCGCGGCTGGGAGTCTCCCGAGGATCTCGTCCGCGCCGTGGCCGGCCTCGCGGCCCTCCCCTTCCGCCCCTCCACCCGCGAGCCGCTGGCCCGCCGCCTGCGCTACAGCCTGCTGCCGGCCGCGGGTCTCGCCCTGCTCCCCAAGTGCCCGCTCTGCTGGGCGGCCTACGCGAGCGTCGCCGCCGGGCTCGGCGTGGCCCCGGCCGCCGGCCATCGCCTGATCCTGGGCCTGCTCGCCGCGGCCCTGCTGGCGGCCCTGGCCGCGGTGGCCGCGCGCTCCCGGGCGATCGCGGACCGCCGACCCCTGATCCCGGCCGGCCTGGGC
>JAICSG010000675.1 GCA_025937035.1 Thermoanaerobaculia bacterium
AAGCTTTGGGAGAGCGGATGGTGGTGGTCGGAGTGGCCAAGTCCCGGTTCCTGAGCGCCACGGACGCGGTGCCGGTCTATCGCGGGAACAGCCGGTCGCCGCTGTACGTCACCGCGGCGGGAGTCAGCGCCGAGGAGGCGGCGGGGTGGGTGGCGGGAATGCATGGGGATTACCGGGTTCCCTCGATGCTCCGGCGGGTGGATCAGTTGGCGCGGGGTCGACAGCATGCCCGCAGCATGCCATAATCGGGCTATGGCAAACCTCCAGGTCAAGAATCTACCCGAATCCCTGCATGAACGGTTGCGCCGGTATTCGCGGAAGCATCACCGTACGATCAGCGATATCGCCCTCGAAGCCCTCGAACGCGAGATGGCGCGCCGCGAATGGCATGACAAGCTTTCGCAACGGCCCGCTACCGATCTCGGAGAGACGGCGGCTTCACTGCTGGAGCAGGAGCGGCAGCAACGTGACAGAGAGCTCGCGTGATCCGTTTCGTGATCGACGCCTCCGCAGCCGCTGAGTATCTTCTGCGCACCCCCCTTGGCGAGAAGCTCGACGATCTAGTCGAGGATGCCTTCTTGTTTGCCCCTGCTCTGCTGGATGCCGAGGTTCTCGCGGTGTTGAGGCGTGCCTTGCTACAGAAGAAAATCGAGGAGCACCGTGCCCGGTTGGCGATCGAGGATCTCGTCGAATGGCCGATCGACCGTATTCCGCACGCTGCACTTTTGCGGGAGGCATGGAAACACAGGCATAACGTCAGCGCCTACGACGCTCTCTACGTCGCCACGGCAAAGCTTTATAGTGCGCCGCTTCTGACCGCGGATGGGCCCTTGTCCAAGGCGCCGGGGCTCGGAATCGTTGTGCGGAACATTCGGGTGGACGAGGGGGCTGCATAACAGAAAACCTAAACAAGGGACAACAGGGACCGCAGAGGCAGCAGGGCCTCGCAGATTTCCTTGTTCCCTAGCGTCGTGGTCCCTGCTTTTTCTACGCTCAGGTTTTCTAGGGACTAATCACCAACCCATTCAGAAGCTCCTCGAAATCGGGCTTGAACTCGTCGAAAAGATTCTGGGCGGTGTAGGTGAGGGCCTGGATCGTCCCCTCTTTTCCGCTGTAGTAGTAGCCGTAGTAGAAGAACGGGAGCTCGGAGATGGTTCCCTTGAGCTTCAGGACGAGGATGTCCTTGCCGTTCACCTTGCGTTTGTCTTCGAAGATGATCTCCGCGTCGGGTGCGGCTTCCTTGGCGTTGGAGAGGGCGATTTTCTTGAGGCCTTCCAGGGGGATTTCCACTCTCTCCGTGATGATGATCGCGTAGCCGTCCCCCTCGGTGTGCTCCAGGGAGGTCCTCCCGCCTTCCTCCTGCTTCTCGACCTTCCATTTTTTCGGATTGTAAAAGAGAGCGCTTTTTCCGCGATTGATCGCCAGCTTGGCGGTGGATCCCGCGGGCAGGGCGGCCGGGCCGGTGGACGCGGGCTTTTCGGCGTCCGGCTTCCAGGTTCCGTCGGGGAAGACGAGGATCTTCTTGCCGGATTCGGTGGTCGCTTTTTCCTGGGTCCAGGCGGGCGATGCCAGCAGGAGGGTGAGAGCCAGGGGGAGATAGAGGTATTTCATAAAATCCCTTTCGTCCTGATCAATGCCGGGACAGCCGCGCTCCGGCCATCGAAAGTCTTTGCTCTATGGGTGATCCTCGGGTAGGTTACATTTCGCTCCCGGGCGGCGTCAAACGCTGTCGCTACGCCCCACTTGCGCCGTCGGGTCCTCCGCGATAGGCTTTGGCCGAACTTTGCGGGAGGTGGCGATATGTCCGAGCCGGCCAGCAGCGCGTCCGTGATCAATCCCTTTCAGGCTTATGTCAATTCCCTCCTCCAGGCGCTCGGCTCGCGGGAGCCGCTGGCGGTGATGGCGGAGACTCCGGAGGCTCTCCGCCGGTCTGTCGCGGAGCTCAGCCGGGAGCAGGACGGCACCCCGGAGAAGCTGGGGAAGTGGTCGGTCCGGCAGGTGGTGCAGCATCTGGCCGACTCGGAGCTGGTCGGCGGCTTCCGGTTCCGTATGGTGCTGGCCCACGACGCGCCCGAGCTGCCCGCCTATGACCAGGATCTCTGGGCGGACCGCCTGCATTATCAGGACTCCGAGCTCGCGACCGCTCTGGAGGATTTCGAGATGCTGCGGGCCCTGAACCTCCGCGTCCTCCGGCGGGCGACTCCCGAGGATCTCAAGAACCGGGTCATGCGCCACGCCGAGCGCGGAGACGAGCCGCTGGGCTACATGCTCCGCTTGTACGCCGGGCACGATCTGGTGCATCTGGCGCAGATCCGGCGGATTCGTCAGGCGATCGGGGCTCCGATCGGCTGAGACTGTCCCGCCATACTCAACGCCACCGCCTCCGCCACCTCCAGCCCATCCACGGCCGCGCTGAGAATGCCCCCGGCGTAGCCAGCGCCTTCGCCGGCGGGGTAGAGGCCTTCGGTGTTGAGGCTCTGGAAGGCCTCGTTCCTCCGGATGCGGATGGGGGAGGAGGTGCGGGTCTCGACGCCGGTGAGGAGGGCGTCGTCCATGGCGAAGCCCTTGAGCTGGCGGTCGAAGGCGGGGAGGGCCTCGCGGATGGCCTCGATGGCATAGTCCGGCAGGCTGGTGCTCAGGTCTCCCAGGCGGACCCCGGGCCGGTAGGAGGGGAGCACCGAGCCGAATTCGGTCGAGGGGCGTTCGGCCAGGAAGTCTCCGACGAGTTGGCCCGGCGCGTCGTAATTTTCGCCTCCCAGCTCGAAGGCGCGCTGCTCCCAGTGGCGCTGGAAGTCGATGCCGGCCAGGGGGCCTCCGGGGTAGTCCTCGGGCGAGATGCCGACCACGATCCCGGCGTTGGCGTTGCGCTCGTCCCGCGAATATTGGCTCATGCCGTTGGTCACCACCCCGCCGGGCTCGGAGGCCGCCGCCACCACCGTGCCCCCGGGGCACATGCAGAAGCTGTAGACCGAGCGGCCGTTGCGGCAGTGGTGGACGAGCTTGTAGTCGGCGGCGCCCAGGAGCGGGTTCCCCGCGTTCGGTCCGAAACGGTCGCGATCGATCAATGACTGGGGGTGCTCGATGCGGAAGCCGATGGAGAAGGGCTTGGGCTCGATGTAGACGCCGCGGAAGTGGAGCATCCGGAAGGTGTCCCGGGCGCTGTGGCCGACCGCCAGGATCGCGTGGTCGGCCTCCAGCCTTTCACCGCTGGCGAGGATCAGGCCGCTCAGCTTGCCGTTCTCGATCTGCA
>JAICSG010000631.1 GCA_025937035.1 Thermoanaerobaculia bacterium
ACCAGCTCGCGGCTGGTGCGGGACGGCTGGATGGCCGTCCGGGAGCGCTCCGCGAAATGGCGGATGGCGGCCAGCAACAGGGCGTGGACCGCCTCGGCGTAGCGCCCCTCGGCGGCCAGCCGGGAGGCGTCGTCGAACGAGAGGGCGACCTGCGGCGCATCCGCCGCGCCGGTTTCCGACGCCGGACGCGTTTCGCCGCCGCTCCTCCGGCGGCGCTCCACCACCTCGCGCGCGATCCAGCCCAGGATCAGCAGGACGACCACCCCGAGGAGGATGACGAAGATCACCGTGCCCAGGAACGCTCCGGCGCCGATCAACGGCACGGCCACGCCGGAGTCGTCGGCCCGACCGTCCCCCCGGCCCCGCGAGCGCCAGTCGTAGGGCTTCCGGGGATCGTTCTCCGCCTCGTGCTGGGGCAGCACGCGCTGGTACTTGCCATCGGCGAGCGCCGCCCGGGCCTTCTTTCGCACGCCGTCGGGCGCCACGGCTCCCGCCGGCGCGGCCCAGGGAAGGGCGAGGCCGGCGAGGAGCAGCGCCGCCAGCAGGAGCCGACGCTCAGTCGAAGACCGAGGCGATCTGGTCAACGTCGATCGATTCTCGGAGGCTGCGCAGCCGGTAATACAGCACCGCCGAGCCGGTGGCCGACAGTCCTACCGTGAACAGGCTCTGGAAGCCGGACAGGACCAGCCCCAGGTTTGGATTCTTGACCTTCAGGAGGCCAACCGCGAAGCCGGACCCGAGTTGGAGCAATCCCAGCACGAACAGCACTCCGAAGACCTCGCCCCGCAACCCGTCGGTCAGATAGGTGCTGCGGCTCAACGACTCGCTGACGCCGGTCCGCTCGGTGACCATCGCCGGTACCGCCACCGCCCAGCGGACCGCGAGCAGGAGGCCCGGAATGATGCAGGCCATGATTCCAAAGGTCACGGCGACGCCCTGAACGATGGCGAGCCCCACTACCGGCAGCAGCGCCGACAGCCCCCGGCTCAGGCAGTCGCCGATCGTGGCGTCCCTCCCCCGGAGCTGCTGGAAGACCCCGTAGGTGATCGCTCCGGTCGCCAGATAGGGACAGACAACCGAGAGGAGAACGAACAGGACAAGGGGGAAGATCACCTGCGGCGACGTGGTTCCGGGGGTCTTCGCGAGAGCGGTCGTGTACCCCTCCAGGATGAGGAGCGGCGACATGGTGACCGCCGTCAGCAGCGCGAACGGCAGCAGGTTCGAGAAGAAGATCGAGAACGTCTTCCCCAGCACGTCCCCGACGCCGAGCGTGCCCTGCGCCGCCGCGAAGGTCTGGGGACGGGCCATCGCCGCCGCCGCCGCGCTCCCCGGCGACGGGCCGTTGTAGACCGTGCCGCCGCCCGCCGGCATGGCTCCAAACACCGCGCCGGCGTCGCCGGCCATCGCCGCCGCGGGCCGGGGTCCGCCGAAGGTCGGCGGCGGCGGGGCAGGAGGCCCCGGATCGAAGACCGGAGACGGCGGTGGGACGCTCGATCCCAGGACGGGTCCCTTGTAGCGGCTCACGATGATGCCGCACCGTACGCACTCGGGGCTGTCAGGCTGCTCGAACCCACACTTGGGGCAGATCATGCCGGCGTTCCTCCTCGGTAGGAGTTGTCGCGTGCCCCCGTTCCATTTCAGGGGCCGCCGCTGCGCTCCGTCCTGGCGATGACTGGTGCCCTGGATCGTAGACCCGCGGGAGGGGGCCGTCAATAATTCTCGTCCACCGGATGCTCGCGCGTGGGCAGCATGAACGTCCGCCGGCAGGTGAGGAAGAGGGTGCCGTCCGCCTTGATCCCCCGGGTGGCGCAGGTGACCAGGCCGAGCGTAGGCCGGGAGCGGGAGAGCCGCTTCTCCAGGAATTCGCTCTCCGCGTAGATCGTGTCTCCCACGAACACCGGCGCCAGCAGCCGGACTTCCTCCCAGCCCAGATTGGCGAAGGTGAGCGCGCTGGTCGAATTGACGCTCATGCCGGTGACGATCGACAGCGTGACCAGGCTGGAGACCAGCGGCCGTCCCCACTCCGTCTTCGCGGAGTAGGCCGCGTCGATGTGGATGGGGTTGAGGTTGAGCGCCAGCAGCGACTGCCAGAGGTTGTCCGCCTCGGTGATCGTGCGCCCCGGCCGGTGCTCCACGATCTCCCCCACCGTCACGTCCTCGTAATAGAGGCCGCGCACCTCGCGGAACCGGTTCTCGCCGACCCGCTTGTAGGCGTGGAGGTCTCCCAGGCTCATGCCGCCATTCTACAGGGACCCTCGCCGGGGTGCGATAACGGGCCGCCTCGTCCCACTCCCAGGGTGACGCAGACAACTCAGACCAACGACCCAAGGGAGATTTCGTCATGAGCAAGAAGGGAATCGCGGCGATCGTTCTGATGCTTCTCGGAGGGCTGGCCCCCGCGGCCGTCCGCTCGCAGACCCTGTCCTTCGTGGGCAGCACCGACATCAGCACCCAGTTCAGCCCGGCGTTCTACGAGGCCTCGGGGCTCGGCCTGGCCAAGAACCAGACCTCGCTCTGGTCGATCAGCGACGCCGAGCTCAAGATCTACAAGCTGACCCTGAGCGGCGGCAACGACGGGGCCTTCGTACCGACGCCGGTCAACACCCAGAGCACCCTCACCAGCCACGACTTCGAAGGCGTCACCTTCGCGCCGCCCCCTCCGGGCATCACCGACGACCACTTCATCTACGTCGCCAACGAGGCCACGCAGGCCATCCTGCCGGTCAACTACAACACCCAGCAGTACTACGCCGAGAAGCCGCTCTCCGGCATGACGGGCTATACCAGCGTCTCCTGCGGCGACGGCCACACGGTCTCGCAGGACTTCGCCAGCGCGGGCAACAGCGGCCTCGAAGGGATCACCTGGGATGGCACGTATTTCTTCGTGATCAAGGAGAAGGATCCGGGGCTGATCCTCAAGATCTCCGCCGACCTCACGCAGATCCTCGCCTGCAAAGCGCTCAGCCTCCCGAACGCGACGGACTACTCGGATATCTCCTACGACCCGACGCGCGGCAAATTCTGGATCGCGAGCGACGAGGCCGACAACGTCTACCTCTATGACTGGAGCACCAACAGCATGGTGAAGGGGTGGCACTTCAGCATCGACAACATGGAGGGAATCTCCTTCAACCCCAGCAACAGCCGGCTCTACATCGCCACGGACAACGGCAACAACACCGACTCGTACCTCTACACGTACAGCGTGCAGTAGAAAAGGTTTTCAAGGACCCAAAGGACTGCAAGGACAACAAGGACCGCAAGGACGAAGCTCCTGTCCTTTTTGTCCTTGCAGTCCCTGCAGTCCCTTATGTCCTTGTTTGTCTACGGCACGAACAGCTCCAACCCCGCCGAATACACCACCGACTCCCCGGGCGCGAGCAACGCCATGCCGGTCTCCGCGCCCGGCCCCCA
>JAICSG010000878.1 GCA_025937035.1 Thermoanaerobaculia bacterium
GGCCGTTCGTCGCGCTGGGCGATGGCGGTGAGCGCCTCTTTCTGGAGCTCGAGCATCACCTGCCGCTCCTCGGCGGTGAAGGGGCGCTCGCGCTCCAGGATGAGGTTCTGCAGGCAGCGGAGGGACTCCCGGATCTGCCCGGCCGAGCGGCTGGCCGCCGCCGCCGGATTGTTGAGCTCGTGGGCGAGGCCGGCCGAGAGCTTGCCGAGGGCGGCCATCTTCTCCTGTTGCCGGAGCTGGGCGTTGACGTCGCTGGTGCGGCCGGCGATGGCGGTGAGCACCACCCGGCCCACGGACGGCTCCTCGGCGATCAGACGGCGGAACTTGTCCGGCTCGACGCGGATCACCCGTACCTTGCCGATGGCGCGGCCGGTGGCGATGGCCGGGCCGCCGGTGAGCATGGAGATCTCGCCCGAGAACTCCCCCGGCTCGTGGATGGCCAGCACGGCCTCCTCGCCGCCCACCTTCTTGGTGATCCGGACCTGCCCCTCCAGGACCACGAAGAACTTGTAATCGGTGTCCCCCTCCTGGAAGAGGACGGCGCCGGGCTCCAGATCGAGCTCGGTCCCCTGCTCGCGGACGAGCTCCAGGGCCTCCCCCCGGAGCCTGGGAAAAAGTGATTCCTCGTTGGGATCGTGAAGCATAGGAGGCCTCAAATACTGCTCAGATATTGGTGGATGAAAGAGATCGAGATCGATCCCTCGCCGACCCCCGAGGCCACGCGCTTGACCGATCCCTGGCGCACGTCGCCCGCCGCGAAGACCCCCGGCACACTGGTCTCCAGCAGATAGGGATCGCGGTCGAGCGGCCAGCCCTTGGGGCGCTGGCCGTCGCGCATCAGGGCCGGGCCGGTGGGGATGAAGCCGCGCTCGTCGCGCTCCACCACCCCTTCGAGCCACTGGGTGCGCGGCTGGGCGCCGATGAAGATGAAAAGGGAGCGGGCCGGATGATTGGTGACCTCGCCGGTGTCCGCGTTTTTGATATCGATCGATTCCAGGTGCTCCTCGCCATGGACCGCGGCCACGTTGACGTGGGTGCGGACCTCGATGTTGGGCGTGGCGTTGATCTGATCGATCAGATATTGGGACATCGCCTTGTTGAGCGAATCGCCGCGCACCAGCATGATCACCCGCCGGGCGTAGCGCGCGAAGTACATGGCGGCCTGGCCGGCCGAGTTGGCGCCGCCCACGATGTAGACGTCCTCGTCGCGGCAGGACATCGCCTCGGTCATCGCCGCGCCGTAGTAGACCCCGGCGCCGGTCAGCCGCTCGATGCCGGGCACGTCCAGCTTGCGGTAGGAGACGCCGGTGGCGATCAGCAGGGCGTGGCAGCTCACCTCGCGGCCGTCGCCGAGGGTGAGGATGCGGTAGGTGTCCTCCACGCGCAGGCCCTTGACCTCCTGCGGGGTGAGGATCTCGACGCCGAAGCGCTGGGCCTGGGTGACGCCCCGCCGGGTGAGATCGGCCCCCGAGAGCCCCGAGGGGAAGCCGAGATAGTTCTCGATGCGCGAGCTGGTGCCCGCCTGCCCGCCGGGGGCGTCCCCCTCGACCAGGAGGGTGCGCAGCCCCTCGGAGGCGCCGTAGACCGCCGCGGCGAGGCCGGAGGGGCCGCCGCCCACGATCACCAGGTCGTAGAACGGCTTCTCCGCCTGGGTCTTGAAGCCGATCTTCTCCGCCAGCTCGGTGCGCGAGGGCTGGGCCAGCCGGGTGCCGTCCGTCAGCACCACCAGGGGCAGGCCGGCGCCCTCGACCATCTTCTGGGCTTCCGGGTCGGACTCGACGTCCATCCAGTGATAGGGCACCTGATGGCGGGCCAGGAAGTCGCGGATCTGGAAAGCCTCCGGAGACCACCTGTGGCCGATCACCCGTACCCCCTCGAACGGCGGGCGGTAGGTCGCCTGCCAGTCGGCCAGGAGGTCGTTGATCACCGGATAGAGGCACTGCTCGGGCGGATCCCACGGCTTGAGCAGGTAGTAGTCCACCCGCGCCGTGTTGATGGCCCGGATGGCGGCGTCGGTGTCCGCGTAGGCGGTGAGCAGCACCCGCTTGGCCGAGGGGAAGACGGGGATCGCCTGCTCCAGGAATTCGACCCCGGTCATGTGAGGCATCCGCTGGTCCACCAGGAACAGGGCGATCGGGGTGCCGCGCTCCTTGAGCTGCCCCAGGGTGTCCAGCGCGCTCTGCCCCGAGCTCGCCCGCATCACCCGGTAGTGCTCGCCATATTCGCGCCGCAGGTCGCGGTCCACCGCCCGCAGCACCTCGGGGTCGTCGTCGATCGCAAAGAGGACGGGTTTGGCCATTCGCTCGCTCTCCCTCGGGGGAGGACTATAGCGGAGGTGTCAAGAGGCCGCCCGGGGATGAATCCCCGGGCTACGAATCAGCCGAAAAGCCGGGTAAACCCGGCTCCCCCCGACCAGCACTTTCCGAGAGCCGGCTTCAGCCGGCTTTTCGTTTCCA
>JAICSG010000227.1 GCA_025937035.1 Thermoanaerobaculia bacterium
CCTTCCACCTCAACGCCGAGGGGACGGGGCTGGCACCGTTCGACAGCTGGCTCCTGCTGCGGGGGATGAAAACCCTGGCGCTACGCGTCGAGCGCCAGGGCGCGACCGCCACGCGGATCGCGGAATTCCTCGCCGGCCACCCACAAGTTGAAAAGGTTTATTTCCCAACCCTGGCGCCGCCGTGCGTCCGGGCGGTCCACGAGCGTCAGGCGAAAGGGCCGGGGCAGGTGGTGAGCTTCACCACGGGAGACCCGGAGGCCTCGCGGCGGATCGTGGAGTCGGCGCGCCTGTTCGCCATCGCGGTCAGCTTCGGCTCGGTGGGCTCCTCGATCAGCCTGCCCTGCCGGATGTCCCACGCCAGCATCCCGCAAGAGCTGCGGGGGAAGCTGGGGCCGCCGGAAGACCTGATACGCCTGTCGGTGGGGATCGAGGATGCGGAGGATCTGGTCGCGGACCTGGAGCGGGCGCTGGCCGCCGGTCTTCATCCCAGCTCCGCGAGCAACGCCTGAGCCCTTCTCAGGTCCGCCGTGCCGAGCCCCTCGGTAAAGGCGTCGTAGACCCCCTTCAGGAGGTCGCGGGCCTCGGCGCGGCGGTCCTGCCGGCTCCAGTAGCTGGCGAGGCTCAGGGCGGCGCGCAGCTCGAGCCCCCGGGCCTGTTGCTGGCGGGCGATGGTGAGCGCCTCCTGGAACAGGCCTTCGATCTCCGCGGCGTCTCCGCCCTGGCCCGCCAGGACCTCGCCGCGGAGGCGGCTCAGCTCGGCGTCGAAGAACACCTGCTCTCCCTGGCGTGAGATGGCGGCCGCCTCGTCGATCGCCGCGAGGGCTTCGGCCGGCCGGCCGGCGCACCGGTAGCCGTCCGCGAGGAGGGCGAGGAGATAGGGCGCGACGCAGAGGGTGCCATGGCTCATGTACTTCGCGGCGTTGTCCTTCATCCCCTGGAGGAGCCCCGGGCTGCCGTCGCGCCGGAGCTCCGCCCAGGCCTGGAAGAAGCCGCCCCCGGCTTCCCAGAGCATCAGAGAGCTCTGCTTCCCCACGAGGGCTCCCCGGTCCGCCAACTCGCCCACCGCTTGCTGCTCGCCGAGCAGTGAGAACGTGATCGCCGCGAAGAACTGCACGAAGCCGGACGTATAGGGGTGCGCGGCCTCTTCAGCCCTCCGCAGGGCTTCGCGGCACCGTTGCGCGGCCTGCTCCGGATGACCCAGGAACCAGAGACACCAGCCGAGGATGACCTCGCAGTGGATCTCCAGATGACCTAACCTGGGATCGAAGTCCGCGGGGGTCAAAGGGACCGCCAGCCCCTCCTTCAGGATCTCCCGGGCGGTGGCGAATTCGCCGTGGTTGATCAGGGGAAACCCCAGGCGGTAGCAAGAGTGATGGAGCAGTACCGGAGTGCCCACGGTCCGCGCCAGGCCGCGGGCCTGCCAGCCCAGGTCGACCGCCTGCCGGATCTGCCCGGCCACCAGATAGGAGGCGACGAGGATGACCTGCACGCAGAGGAGCTGCGGCTGATCCCCGGTGCGGGCGCAGAGCTCCAGCGCGCGCGAGAGGGCCGCCTGCACCTCCGGCGCCGCGTAGCTCACGTTGCGCGCCCAGGCTTCCGCCAGGGTGAGCTGGAGGGGCACTTCCTGCTGGTCGCGCTCGCTCGATTCCGGCAGCTTCCGCAGCGCCTCGACAGCCCGGACCAGATAGCCGGCCGCCTCGCGGAAAGCGAAGGCCTGGAAGGCCTCCTGTCCGGCCTGCCGCCAGAACGGCAGCGCCTTGTCCGGCAGGCCGGCTTCCATGTAGTGGTGGGCCACCAGCTCCGGATCGCCGGCCTTGCCGGCGAATCCCCGCTCCAGGGCCTCCGCGGCCCGCCGGTGATATTTCTGCCGCTCGGTGCGCAGCAGGGAGGCGTAGGCCGCGTCCTGGAGCAGGGCGTGCTTGAAGACGTATTGGAACTTCAGGCCGAAGCCGCGCCGGTAGAGGATCTCGGCCTCGACCAGCCGGTTCAGCTCCAGCTTCAGCACCGTGTCGTCCCACGGCGAGATGGCGCGCAGCAGCTCGAAGGGGAGCTCCCGGCCGAGCACGGCCGCCACCTGGGCCACCTCGCGCGCCGCGCCGAGGCGGTCGAGGCGCGCGTGCAGCCAGCCTTCGAGTGTGGCCGGAACTTCCAGCGAGGCCTGCGAGCCGGTCCTCTCCCGCCGGCCGGCCGCCATCCCGGATTCCAGGATCATCCGGGTGAGCTCCTCGACGAACAGCGGCACGCCGTCGGTGCGGAGGGCGACCTGGTCCCGTACGGTTGGATCGAGGCTCCGCCCGGTCATCTGCTCGACCATCTGACAGGCCTGCGCGCGGGTGAGGGGGCTCAGGGTCAGCCGCGTCAAATACGAGCGGTCCGCCCACAGCGGCTGGATCTCCGGCCGGAAGGTGACGAGGAGGAAGAGGGAGGAGCCGGGCACGTGATCGATCAACAGCCCGAGCAGCTCCAGGCTGGAGGGGTCGCTCCAGTGCAGATCTTCCATCACCAGCAGCAGCGGCTGCCGTTCGGCCGCCGTGAGAAGAACGGTGAGCAGCGCGTCGAGGCTCTGCCGGCGCCGCGCGTCGGGGCTCAGGACGGGCTGCGCGTAGCGCTCGTCCAGAGGGATCGACAGCAGCGAGGCGAGCAGCGGCACGGTTTCGGCCGCCGGCAGGCCGTGGCGGGCGAGGGTCTCCTCCAACCGCGCGAGCTGGGCCTCGGGCGCCTCCTGCCGCTCGGCGCCGATCCACTGGCGCAGCCATTGGAGGACCGAGTGGAAGGCGCTGCCGGTATGGAAGGGGGAGGCCCAGGACTCCAGCCAGGCCGCCGCGTCCGCCACCACCCGCTGCCGGAGCTCCCAGACCAGCCGCGACTTGCCGAGGCCCGCCTCGCCCGCCACCAGCACCACCTGCCCCTTGCCTTCCCGCGCCAGCGTCCAGCGAGAGAGCAGCAGGCCCAGCTCCTGCTCGCGGGCCACCAGCGGCGACAGCACGCTGGCCACCTCGATGCGGGTGTGGGCGCCGCTATCTGAGAGCACACGGTAGGCCCACAGCGGCTCCTTGCTGCCCGGCAGAGAGACCGGCTCCAGAGCCTCGCACTGGAAGAACCCCTCGCTCAGGCGGTGGATGGCCTCGCTGACCAGCACCGTGTCGGCGGGAGCGATCCGTTGCAGGAGCGCGGCGACGTTGGGGATATCGCCCAGGGCGAGGGCGGCGTCGGTCCCCGGCGTCTTCGGGATCACCATGATCCCGCTATGAATTCCGATCTTGGCCCGCAGCGGCTCGCCGCCGCCCGCCGGGCCGAGCCGCCGGATCTGGTCCGCGATCTCCAGACCGGCGCGGACGGCCCGGCGGACGCTGTCCTCATAGACCCGTGGATACCCGAAGAACCCCACGATGCCGGGACCGGCCGCCGGCCGCAGCGACCCGCCGAGGCGCTGGAAGACCTCGACGGCGAGGCTGTGCAGCTGCGGCGCGTCAGCGAGGAGGTCCTCGGGATCAGAAGGCGTCCCACCGGCACGTACCATCTCGCAGCACAGCACCGTCACCTGCCGGCGCTCGCCCGAGACCTGCGACGGCGTCGCGGGTACTCCCTCGACCCAGGTGGACAGGCCCGCCTCGCTTCCCTTCCCCAGGCTCTCCGGCAGGGTGATCGTGGCGAGAGCGGCGATCACGGCCCGGGCGCTCTCGGGCCGCAGGTTCGGCTGCTTCTCCAGGAGGTTGTCGATCAGCGCCGAGAGCCCCGCCGGGATCTCAGGATTGACGGCCCGCGCCGGCTTCTGCCGGTCGCTGCAGACGCGCCACAGCGTCGCCACCGTGCTCTCGCCGAGGAACGGCGACTGGCCGGTCACCAGCTCATAAAGGAGGGTGCCGAGGGAGAACAGGTCGCTGCGGTGATCCATCGCATGGCCCTGAGCCTGCTCCGGCGACATCGCGCGGCAGGTGCCGACGACGACGCCGTCGTCGGTGAGCTGGGTGCCGATGGGATCGAGGTGCTTGGCGATGCCGAAGTCGAGGACCTTGGCGTGTCCCCCGGGAGTGAGGAAGACGTTCTCGGCCTTGAGGTCGCGATGGACGATCCCTTTGTCATGGGCCTCGGCGAGGGCCTCGGCGATCTCGCGTCCGAGGCCGAGGGCGACGGCGATCTCAAAGGGCCCCTGCCGCAGGAGACTGGCCAGGGAGGTCCCCTCCACCAGCTCCATGACGATCGCGTCGGCCTCCTCCGTCTCGATCAGGTCGTAGGTCCGCACGATCGCCGGATGGCTCAGACGGGCGCTGGCCCGCGCCTCGCGGCGCAGCCGCTCCCGGGCTCGCGTATCGGCGTTCTTGTCCGGCGCGATGAGCTTGAGAGCCACCTGGCGGTCCAGCCGCTCGTCGTGCGCGCGATAGACGACACCCATCCCGCCGACACCCAGCTGCTCCTCCAGACGATAGTGTCCGAGCCTCATGGACTCCACGCAGAGATCCTCCACTCACTGAAAGAATGGATAGAGCCTACCTGCTTCCGCGTGGAATGACAACTGCGCCCGTCCCGCCATCCTGGCGCCATCTTCTGGGCCGTCCCGCCGTCCGCTACCGTCACAAACCGTCGGCGACTGTCAGACGGTAAGGAGATTTCCGCTCTCTCCTGGGGGCGGCACATGGCACAGGCCTTGCTCTTTTGGGATCACCGAGCAATCCGAAAATTTTGGTCGGCGATGAACGTCGAACCATTTGATGGGAGGGAATTCTCATGGCTCATGACATCACAGTGCGAGTGACTCCGGACTCCTTGGAGCCCTCAGGATTTAAGTGGGAGTACAGTCACGACGGAGTGGACTTCTTCCCGCTGGGCCCCGATTCGAACCTCTTCAACATTGAGATTGAAACTGATCCCGAAATCGTGGTCACTCTCGAGGCCCACGGGCAGCCCGGGGATACTTGCGTATTTTTGAGCCCCGATGTGACCTTCAAGGACAAGGATGGGAATACCCCTTCTCCTAATCCCTTCAGCACGCCCAGTAGGATTGATTCTTCCACAGTCAGCTTCACGGACGACAACACCTCGCCACCGGCGGGAAGTGAGACCTTTCACGTGAAGTTTTTCGCGACATACAATGATGGCTCTAGTGAAAGCTCCATCGCGTCCCCCGACCCCACAATCGTCAACGTGGGGACCGATCAACCTCCTACCGAGTGGCCTTCGCGGGAGCGGCCGGAGCCGGCAGGCGCTGGGGTGTAAGCAGGGCGCGAAATTCCGGCGAGCCTTGCAGGGGGGCGAACCACGGGAAGCTGAACCAACGTGGCCCGTACCCCAGGCGCAGGGCTCGTCCGGCGTTATATAGGGCGGAGGCTTGGTCTCCCAGGAGGACGTAGACAAGGGAGGCCTCGTAGGCGGCCTGGGGATTGTCGGGAGCGAGGCGGAGGACCTCCTGGACGGCGGCCACCGCCTCATCCCGCTTTCCCAAATGCGCTAAAGACTGGGCGCGGACCGACGCGAGCTGCCAATCGGATCCCGCATTCGGGTCCTTCTCGGCCAGTTGGATCGCCTGCAAATACAGTGATGCCGCCTCCGGGCCACGTCCTGAGAGTTGAGTCGCGTCCGCCAGGTTCAGGACGGCCAGCGAGCTCCTGGGTTGCAGCGCCACTGCTTTGCGATAGCTTTGCTCGGCCTCCACAAAACGCCCGCGCAGGAATTGGGCGAGGCCGAGATTGGAGAGCTCTCCGTACTGGGGTGAGCGCCTGACCAGATCGGTATAGATCTCCGCCGCCTGCTCAGGGCTACCGCTGAACAGCTCGAGCTGGCCCAGCAGGGATTCGCCGATGTAGTTACCCGGTGATCGCGCGAGGAGCTCGTGGAGATGGCCGCGCGCCCCTTGGACGTCGCCGGTCTTGTATTCGAAGTCGGCCAGCCAGAAGAGATGCCGCCAGGAGGGCAGCCGCCGCACCGCCTCGGTCATCAGGGAGATGGCCTGTTTACGGTCCCCTCGTTTGTCGAGCAGGCGCGCGCGCTGGGCCAGGACCCGGACATCCCCCGGCTGCTGGCGCTCGAGCTCCCGCAGGGGCTCCTCCGCCTCTTCGAGCCGATTCCCGAGCAGGGCCGCGTCCGAGAGGCCGAGGAGCGGGCGGGGGTCGGCCGGATCGAGCGCCCGCGCCTGGCGCAGCACCGCGAGCAGGTGCTCGAGATCCTCGGGCCGGCGGCTGGAGCGGAATCTGTCCTTGAAGATGTAGGACTCGAGGAGGAAGGCCTCCATGAACCGGGGCGAGCTGCGCTGGATCGCGGCGAGCCGCGAGAGGATCTGATCCACGGGGATTTTCTCGCCGCGCCGGAGATCGAACTCCTCATAGAGACGGAGGTACTCCTTGTAGTCCTCGGCCCGGACATCCAGACGCGCCCCGCCGCGGACCTTGCGGTCCGGGTAAGCGCTCTTCAGGTGGCCGAGCACGGCCTCCGGCAGCACGTAGGGCTCCTCGATCGGAACCGAGAAGCTCCCGGCCCAGAGCGACGCGCCATCTCCGCCGCGGACACGACCCAGAGAAACCTGGCAGGTCGCGGGATCGCACAGGAGCCTCGCGGTGACCACCTCCGCCGCGCCGTAAGCCCGGGCCAGCGCCTTCGGCCCACCCGCTACCGTTACTGCCGCCTCCGGCTCGATGGGGAGCACCGCGTCGAGGGCCCTGAGCTGGCTCAGCAGGGCGCTGTGCAGGCCCG
>JAICSG010000050.1 GCA_025937035.1 Thermoanaerobaculia bacterium
CCCCAACGGCAAGGTCGACCGTCGGGCCCTCCCCGCGCCGGTGGAGGCGGTGGCCGAGACCACCGTTCAGGCGATGCCGGAGAGCGACGTCGAGGAGCGGATCGCCGCCGTCTGGCGCGAGGTGCTGGGGGCCGAGCGGGTGGGCGTCACCGACAACTTCTTCGACGTCGGCGGCCACTCGCTGCTGCTGGTGCGCCTGCACAGCCGTCTCCAGGAGGTGCTCGGCCGCGAGATCTCGCTGATGGAGCTGTTCAATCACCCGACCGTCCGCTCGCAGGCCGATCACCTGGGCAGCGGCCGCGCTCCAGCTCCAGCGGCGGCGCGGGCCTCCCGGCCGAAGCCGGTGGAGGAGGCCGGGACCGAGGGGCCGGCCGGCGGCATCGCCATCGTCGGCATGGCCGGCCGTTTCCCCAAGGCCCGGGACCTGGAGACCTTCTGGCGCAACCTGCGCGACGGCGTGGAGGCGGTCTCCTTCTTCTCGGACGACGAGCTGGCGGCGGCCGGCGTGATGGCGGAGGAGCTCGCCCACCCCAAGCTGGTCAAGGCGCGCGGCGTGCTGGAGGACGAGGCGCTGTTCGACGCCGACTTCTTCGAAGTCTCTCCCCGCCAGGCGGAGCTGATGGACCCGCAGCTCCGGTGCTTCCTCGAGTGCTCCTGGGAGGCCCTGGAGAGCGCCGGCTACGACCCCGCCCGCTTCCCCGGGCAGATCGGCGTCTACGGCGGCTCGACGCTGTCGAGCTATCTCCTGCATAACCTCCTCTCGAACCAGGACCTGCTCCAGGACGTCGGCTCCTACCAGGCGCTGATCGCCACCGACCGCGACTTCCTGACCACGCAGGTCTCCTACAAGCTCAACCTGCGGGGCCCCAGCCTCACCGTGCAGACCGCCTGCTCGACCTCGCTGGTGGCCACCCATCTCGCCTGCCTGGCGCTGCTCGCCGGCGAGTGCGACATGGCCCTGGCCGGCGGCGTGTCGGTCAAGGTGCCGCAGGTGACCGGCTACATCTACCAGGAGGGGGGGCTCGATTCCTCCGACGGCCACTGCCGCTCCTTCGACGCCCGGGCCGACGGCTCGGTCTACGGCGGCGGCGTGGGGGTGGTAGTGCTCAAGCGCCTGGAGGACGCCCTGGCCGACGGCGACACCATCCACGCGGTGATCCTGGGATCGGCGATCAACAACGACGGCTCCGCCAAGGTCGGCTACACGGCCCCCAGCATCGAGGGGCAGAGCCGGGCGATCGCCGACGCCCAGGCGGCGGCCGGGATCGCCCCCGAGACCATCGGCTACGTGGAGTGCCACGGCAGCGGCACGGCGCTCGGCGACCCCATCGAGGTGTCGGCCCTGACCCGCGCCTTCGCCACCTCCGAGCGGGGGTACTGCCCGATCGGCTCGGTGAAGTCGAGCATCGGCCACCTCGGCGCGGCGGCCGGGGTCGCCGGCCTGATCAAGGCGGTCCTCGCCCTGGAGCACCGGGAGATCCCGCCCAGCCTGAATTTCGAGACGCCGAACCCGCGTATCGACTTCGCGTCGAGCCCGTTCTACGTCAACGACCGCCTGGCCGAGTGGCCGGCCAGGATTGAGCCCCGGCGGGCGGGGGTGAGCTCCTTCGGCCTCGGCGGCACCAACGCTCACGTGGTGCTGGAAGAGGCGCCGCCCCCGGCGCCCACCGGTCCGGCCGCCCCCTGGCAGCTCCTGGTCCTGTCGGCGCGCACCGAGACGGCGCTCGACGCGGCCACGGACCGGCTGGCGGAGTGGCTGGAGCGCCATCCGGAGGCCGACCTCGCCGATGTCGCCCACACCTTGCAGGTGGGGCGGAAGGAATTCGCCTGGCGCCGCACCCTGGTCTGCCGGGACGTCGCCGAGGCCCGCCAGGCGCTCGCCGGCCGCGATCCGGGTGCCCTGCGGACCGCCTGGACCGGGGGCGGCGGCCGCACGCCGGTCGCCTTCCTGCTGCCCGGCGTGGGCGACCACTACCCGGGCATGGCGCGCGGCCTCTACGAGAGCGAGCCGGTGTTCCGCCGCGAGCTCGACCGCTGTCTCGACCTCCTCCGCGAGCGGTCGGGTGAGGACCTGCGCGAGGTGATCTTCTCTGGCGATCGCGCCACGGAGGGCGGTCTCGACCTCCGGCGCCTGCTCGGCCGGGGCGGCCAGGAGAGCAAGGCCGCCCGGCGGCTCAGCCGGACGATCTTCGCCCAGCCGGCCGTCTTCGCCGTCGAATACGCCCTGGCGAAGCTGTGGGAGTCCTGGGGGGTGGCACCCGCCGCCCTGCTCGGCTACAGCCTGGGCGAGTACACGGCCGCCTGCCTGGCCGGAGTGTTCACCCTGGAGGACGCCCTGACGCTGGTGGCCGAGCGGGCACGCTGGATCGAGGAGCTGCCGGCCGGCGACATGCTGGCGGTCTCGCTCCCCGAAGCGGAGGTCCGTCCCCGGCTCTCCGGGGACCTCGGCTTCGCGGCGGCCAACGGGCCGCAGCTCACCGTGGTCTCGGGCCCCCCGGAGCAGGTAGCCGCGCTGGCTGGGGCGCTCGCCGCCGAGGGGGTGGCCTGCCGTCCCCTGCCGACCACGCACGCCTTCCATTCCACGATGATGGCGCCGCTGGCCGGCCGGCTGACCGGGCTGGCGCGCACGATTCGGCTCTCCGCCCCGCGCATCCCCTGCCTCTCCAACGTGACCGGCACCTGGCTCACGGCGGAAGAGGCGACCGATCCCGGCTACTGGGCGCGCCATCTGTGCGGCACGGTCCGCTTCTCGGAGGCCCTGGAGGAGCTGTGGAAGCAGCCCTCCCGCGTCCTGCTGGAGGTGGGCCCGGGGCAGGGGCTCTCCGCCCTGGCGCTCCAGCACCCGTCGGCGGGCGGGCGGCTGGCGGTCACCTCCCTGCCGCACGCGCACGAGGGGAGGCCGGACGCCGCCTTCCTGACCGAGGCGCTCGGGCGCCTCTGGCTGGCCGGCGTCGAGATCGACTGGCGCGGCGTCCACGGCGGCGCCCGCCGCCGGCTGCCGCTGCCGACCTACCCGTTCGAGCGCCGCCGCTTCTGGATCGAGCCGAACCTCGATCCCCCCCTCGTCCGCGGCGGGGTGTCCCCCCGCCGCCGGGAAGCCTGGCTCCAGGTCCCGGCCTGGCGGCGGGCGGCCCTGCCGGCGGGGCCGGCCGGGGAGGCCCCGGCGCCCTGGGTCCTCGCTCATACCCCGGAGGTCGCCGGGCTTGTCGGACGGCTGGCCGCCGCCGGCCAGGCTCCCGAGAAGGTCCTGCTGTTGAATGACGTGGAGGACGCCCGCGAGCTGGCGATCGACGGCCTGCGGTCGGTCGTCGTCCTCGCCAGCGGCCTGCACGAGCTGTCCGGCGGAGACCTCCTGCCCGAGCACGCGGCCCGGCTGGCCGCCTGCCGGCAGGTCGCGAAGTCGCACGGCGCCTCCTGCCGCGAGATCGACCTGCCGCCGGTCCTGGAGGGCCTGGACCGCTGGGCCGGCCTCCTCGCCGCCGAGATCCTGGCCGGCCGGGACGAGGCCGTCGCCTACTCCCCGCGCGGGCACCGGTGGGTGCGCCGGCTGGAGGAGGCGCGGAGCGAGGGCTCCGGGCTCGTCCTGGCGCCGGGGGGCTTCTGCCTTCTGCTGGGCGAGGGCGCGCTGGCCGACGCCGCGGCGCGCTGGCTGGCCGGCGCCGGGGTGGAGGCGCGGCGGAGCGGCGAGCCCGGCGAGGGCACACCGCTGGGGGTGATCGTGGTGGCCGGCGGCGAGGAGCGCCTGCTCGCCGCGCGCGACCTCGTCCGGCGCGGCGCCGGCTTCGGCCTGGTTCTCGCCGCCCGGGGCGGCGAGCCGGAGACGGCCGCCGCGGCGGCCTGGGCGGAGCTCTTCGCCCTGCGGGAGCTCCAGGAGTCGGGCCTCCCCTGGCGGAGCGTCACCTTCGAGGGGGAGGTCCCGCTGGCCGACCGGGCCGCGGAGGCCCTGCGGCTGGCCGCGGAGCTGGGCGATCCCCAGGTTCTGGTCTCCGCCGCCACGCCCCCGCAGCCCCCGGGACCGCCGGGGACTGGCGCGCCGACCCCCTCCCCCCGGCGCCCCGGCTACCTCCAGAGCCCCTACGTGGCGCCCCGCGACGAGGGGGAACGGCGGATCGCCGGGCTGATGGAGTCTCTGCTGGGGGTCTCGGACCTCGGCGTGCAAGACAGTTTCTTCGAGCTGGGCGGCCATTCGCTGCTCGGCACCCGGCTGCTGACGCGCATCCGCGACGACATGGGGGTCGAGCTGCCGATCTCCGCCCTGTTCGAGAGCCCCACGGTGGCCGGCCTGGCGGCGGTGGTCGCCACCGCCCGCCAGGGGGTGGAGGACGATCTGCCGCTGGTCCCGGTGCCGCGGGATGGCGCGCCGCCGCTCTCCTTCGCCCAGGAGCGGTTCTGGTTCCTCGACCACATGGAGGCCGGGAATTACGTCTACAACATCCCGCTGGCGGTCGTCCTCACCGGCGCCCTCGCCGTGCCCGCTCTCGCCGCCGCCCTCTCGGAGGTCGTCCGCCGGCACGAGGCCCTGCGCACGGTCTTCCCGGACCACGGCGGCGAGCCGGCGCAGATCATCCTGCCGGCGCGCCCCCATCCGCTGCCGCTGGTGGACCTCTCGGGCCTGCCGGCGGAGCTCCGGGCGGCGGAGCGCGACCGCCTCCTGGCCCGGGAGTCCCGGCGGCCTTTCGACCTCGCGGCCGGTCCGCTGCTGCGCGCGATCCTGGTGCGGTCGAGCGCCCGCGAGCACGCGCTGGCCGTCGTCATCCACCACATCATCGCCGACCACTGGTCGTTCGGCCGGCTGATCGACGAGGTCTCGGCGCTCTACTCCGCCGCCGTGCGGGGCGAGGCCTCCCCGCTGCCCGAGCTGAAGGTGCAGTACGCCGACTACGCCGCCTGGCAGCGCCGCCGGCTCACCGGGGAGGGGCTCGACCGGATGCTCGACCGCTGGCGGACCCGGCTCGCCGGGGCCCCGGCGGCCCTGGAGCTGCCGACCGACTACCCCCGGCCGGCGGTGCAGACGTTCCGGGGCTCCCGGGTGGTCTGGATACCGGCCGCCTCGCTGACCGAGGCCCTGCACGCCCTCGGCCACGCCGAGGGGGTCACTCCGTTCATGATCCTCCTCGCCGCCTATCAGAGCCTGTTCCATCGCTACAGCGGCCAGCAGGACGTGATCGTCGGGGCGCCGATCGCCGGCCGCACCCGCCAGGAGATCGAGCCGCTCATCGGGGTCTTCATCAACACCCTGGCGCTCCGCGCGAGCTTCGCCGGCGATCCGTCCTTCCGGGAGCTCCTGGCCCGCGTCCGCGAGGCCACGCTGGAGGCCTATACCCTGCAGGACCTCCCCTTCGAGAAGCTGGTCGAGGAGCTCAAGCCCGAGCGGCAGCTGGCGCGCCCGCCGCTGTTCCAGACCATGATGGTGTTCCAGAGCTCGCCGGCCGGCCGTCTGGACCTCCCCGGCCTTACGCTGACCCCCCTGGGGGTGACGAGCGGCGCCGCCCAATTCGAGCTGACCTTCTGGCTCAACGAAACCGTCGATGAGGGGCTCGCGGGCTCGTTCGAATACAACGCCGACCTCTTCGCGCGGGACACGGCGGAGCGCCTGCTGCGGCATTTCGAGCGTCTGCTCTCCCGGGCCCTGGCCGCCCCCTCCCTCCGTGTCGGCGAGATCCCCCTGCTGGGAGAGGAGGAGCGGCGGCAGATCCTGGCCTCCGGGAGCGGACCGGACGTGGCCTGGGCCGCCGCCGTGCCGGTCCACCGGCTGGTGGAGGCGCAGGCGGCCCTCACGCCGGAGGCGGTGGCCGTGGTGGCTGGCGACGGCGAGCTGACCTACCGGGTCCTCGACGAGCGGGCCAACCAGCTCGCCCACCACCTGGGCGGCTTGGGGCTGGGGCCGGAGGTGGCGGTGGGCGTCTGCCTGGAGCGCGGCGTCAACCTGCCGGTGGCCCTGCTGGCCGTGCTCAAGGCCGGCGGCGCCTACGTGCCGCTCGATCCCTCCTACCCGCGCGAGCGGCTGGCCTTCATGCTGGAGAGCTCGGCGGCGCCGGTGGTGATCACCCAGGAAGCCCTGCGGGACGTGCTGCCGTCCCATCAGGCCCGGGTGGTGTCGCTCGACGGCGGCGCCGCGGCCGTCGAGCTGGAGAGTGCCGAGCGCCCGGCGGTGGAGGCTGACTCCGCGGGGCTGGCCTACGTGCTCTACACCTCGGGCTCGACGGGCAAGCCCAAGGGGGTGCAGGTGCCCCACGGGGCCCTGACCAACTTCCTGCTGTCGATGCGCGAGCGGCCGGGCCTGACCTCCTCCGACGTGCTGCTGGCGGTGACCCCGGTGTCCTTCGACATCGCGGGTCTGGAGCTCTACCTGCCGCTGATCTCCGGCGGACGGGTGGTGGTGGCGAGCCGCGAGGAGGCGATGGACGGCGCCCGCCTCCAGGAGCTGCTGGCCCGGAGCGGCGCCACGGTCATGCAGGCGACGCCGGCCACCTGGCGGCTGCTGGTCGAGTCGGGCTGGCGGGGGGACGGCCGTCTGAAGGCGCTGTGCGGCGGCGAGGCGCTGCCCGAGGCGTTGGCGGAGCAGCTCCTGGAGCGGGCGGGGGAGGTGTGGAACCTCTACGGCCCCACCGAGACCACCGTCTGGTCGACCGTCGACCGGGTCACCTCCGGCCGGCGGCCGGCGTTGGGAGCGCCGATCGCCAACACCCAGGTCTGCGTGCTGGAGCCCGCAGGAGAGCCGGCGCCGTTGGGGGTCTCGGGCGAGCTGCTGATCGGCGGCGACGGGGTGGCGCGCGGCTACTTCGGGCGCCCGGACCTCACCGCCGAGCGCTTCGTGCCCGATCCGTTCCGGGGGGGCGGCGCCCGCCTCTACCGCACCGGCGACCTCGCCCGCTTCCGGGCGGACGGCGAGCTGGAATTCCTGGGGCGCATCGACTTCCAGGTCAAGGTGCGGGGCTACCGCATCGAGCTGGGGGAGATCGAGACCGTCCTCGGCCGCCATCCCGCCGTCTCCCAGGCGGTGGTGGTGGCGCGCGCCCTGGGCGAGGGGGACGCGCGCCTGATCGCCTATGTGACCCCCGCCACGGCCGGCTCCCAGGACCTGCGCGCCTGGGCGGGCGAGCGGCTGCCGGACTATATGGTCCCGGCGGCCGTGGTCCCCCTCGACGCCTTCCCGCTCACCCCCAACGGCAAGGTCGACCGCAAGGCCCTGCCCGCCCCCGAGCGGATCGAGAGCGCGGCCGTCTACGTGGCCCCCTCGACCCCCACCGAGGAGGCCCTGGCCGCCCTCTGGGCCGAGGTGCTGCGCGTCGAGCGGGTGAGCGTCCGCGACGACTTCTTCGCCCTGGGGGGACACTCGATCCTCGCCACCCGGCTGATGTTCCGCATCCGCGAGACCCTGGGCCTCGAGCTCCCCTTGCGCGTGCTCTTCGAGGCCCCCACCGTCTCCCGGCTGGCCGCCGCCCTCAGCGCGCGGCGGGCCGGCGACGCTTTCGAGGCGCCGCCGATCGTCGCCGTGCCGCGCGCGGGCGACCTGCCCCTCTCCTTCGCCCAGGAGCGCCTCTGGTTCCTCCACCAACTCGAACCGGAGTCGGCGGCCTACAACATCCCGGCCGCCGTGCGCCTCGAAGGCCGGCTCGACGCCGCCGTTCTCGCCGCCACCCTGCGGGAGATCGTGCGGCGCCACGAGTCGCTGCGCACCTTCTTCGAGATCCGGTCCGGCCGGCCGGTGCAGGGGATCGCCCCCAGGGTGGAGCTGGAGCTTCCCGCGGTGGACCTCGGCGGGCTCCCGGCGGCGGCGCGAGAGGCGGAGCTGCGCTCCCTGGCGGTGGCGGAGAGCCTGCGCCCCTTCGACCTGCGCCGGGCGCCGCTGCTGCGGGCGGCGCTCGTCCGCCTGGCGGAGGACGACCACGCACTCTTCCTCACCCTCCATCACATCGCCTCGGACGCCTGGTCCATGGGGGTGCTGGTCCGCGAGATGGCCGCGCTCTACGAAGCCTTCTCCCAGGGTCTCCCCTCGCCGCTGGCCGAGCTGCCGGTGCAGTACGCCGACTTCGCCGTCTGGCAGCGGGAATGGCTCCAGGGCGAGGTCCTGGAGGCCCAGGTCGCCTGGTGGCGGAGCCTGCTGGCCGGCGCTCCCGTCCTCGAGCTCGCCACCGACCACCCCCGGGCGGCCCTGCAGACCTACCGGGGAGCCGACCGCGGCTTCGTCCTGCCCCGCGGCACCTCGGAGGGGGTGCGGGCCCTGGCCCGCTCCCTGGACGCGACCCCGTTCATGGTCCTGCTGGCCGGCTTCGAGTCGCTGCTGCACCGCTATACCGGCCAGGACGACCTGACCGTCGGCACCACCATCGCCAACCGCACCCGCGGCGAGCTGGAGGGGCTGATCGGGCTCTTGATCAACACCCTGGCGCTGCGCGCCGACCTCGCCGGCGATCCGTCCTTCTCCGGTCTGATCGCGCGGGTGCGCGAGATGGCCCTGGGCGCCTACACCCATCAGGACGTGCCGTTCGAGAAGCTGGTGGCCGAGCTGCAGCCGGACCGCGACCTCTCCCGCTCGCCGCTGTTCCAGGTCCTCTTCCAGCTCCATAACGTCCCCGTGGAGGCGGTGGAGCTGCCGGGAGGGCTGGCGCTCCGGCCGGTCGAGGGGGGCGGCCAGACGTCGAAGTTCGACCTGGTGCTCAACCTGGACGAGGCGGGAACGGACTTCGTCGGCGTGCTGAAGCACAACACCAGCCTGTTCGAGCCGTCGACGGCGGAGCGGATCGTCCGCCACTTCTGGACGCTCCTCGCCGGAGCCGTGGCCAATCCCGCTCTCCCGCTCTCCCGGCTGCCGCTCCTGTCGGACGCCGAGCGCCAGGAGCTCCTCGAATGGAACGCCACGGCGGCCGACTACCCGCGCGACCGCTGCCTGCACGAGCACATCGCGGAGCAGGCGGCGCGCGCGCCGGAGGCGGTGGCCGTGGTCTATGAGGGGGAGGCGCTCACCTATGGCGAGCTCGACGCGCGGTCGGAGCGGTTGGCACGGGTCCTGCGCGGCCTGGGAGCCGGACCCGAGACACGGGTCGGGATCTGCGTCGAGCGGTCGCTGGAGATGATGGTCGGATTGCTGGGCATCCTCAAGGCCGGCGCCGCCTACGTGCCGCTCGATCCCTCCTATCCCATGGACCGGCTGGCTTTCATGCTGGAGGATTCCCAGCGTGGCCTCGCCTCGCCGCTGCTGCTGACCCAGAGGCGCCTGCTCGGCGCGCTGCCGGAGCACGCCGCCCGCGTGGTCTGCCTGGACGCGCCGTGGCCCGAGGTCGAGGCAGAGATCGCCGGCGCGCCGGACCCCGGCCACCTCGCCTACGTGATCTTCACCTCCGGCTCCACGGGGCGTCCGAAGGGCGCCATGAACAGCCACCGGGGGATCGTCAACCGGCTGCTCTGGATGCAGGAGGCCTTCGGCCTGACGTCCGAGGACCGGGTCGTCCAGAAGACGCCGTTCAGCTTCGATGTCTCGGTCTGGGAGCTGTTCTGGCCGTTGATGGTGGGCGCGCGGCTGGTGATCGCCCGTCCGGGTGGCCACCAGGACGCGGCCTACCTGACGGAGCTGATCGCCGCCGAAGGGGTGACGACCATCCACTTCGTGCCCTCGATGCTCCAGGTCTTCCTGGAGGCGCCGGGGCTGGACCGCTGCGGCTCGCTCAAGAGGGTGGTGGCGAGCGGCGAGGCGCTGCCCGCGAGCCTCGAGCGCCGGTTCTTCGCGCGGCTGGGGTGGACGGGGGCGGGCCTGTTCAACCTCTACGGCCCGACGGAGGCGGCGGTGGACGTGACGGTCTGGGCCTGCGAGCCCGACAGCCGGCGCTCGTCCGTGCCCATCGGACGGCCGATCGCCAACACCCGCGTCCACCTGTTGGACCGCCATCTCCAGGAGGTGCCGGCCGGGGTACCGGGCGAGCTGCACATCGGCGGCGCGCAGGTGGGAAGGGGCTATCTGGACCGTCCCGCCCTGACCGCCGAGCGGTTCATCCCCGATCCGTTCGGCGGGCCGGGGGACCGGCTATACAAGACGGGGGACCTGGCGCGCTACCTGGCGGACGGCGCGGTCGAGTTCATGGGCCGCATCGACCACCAGGTGAAGATCCGGGGCTTCCGCATCGAGCTCGGGGAGATCGAGTCCGCCCTGGCGGCGTACCCCACGGTGCGCGAGGCGGTGGTGGCGGCGCGGCAGGGTGCGTCCGGAATCGGTACCGGGGACTGGCGCCTGGTGGCCTACCTGGTGCCGGAGGCGGGGCGGGAGGTCGATCCGGCCGTCTTGCGGTCCGTCCTGGCGGCGTCGCTGCCCGACTACATGCTGCCGTCGTCCTGGGTGGTGCTGGAAGCCATGCCGCTGTCGCCCAGCGGCAAGGTGGACCGCCGGGCGCTCCCCCTGGACGAGCGCCCCACCGGCGCCGGGCCGGAGGCGGTGGCTCCGCGCAACGCCCTGGAGAGCTACCTGGCCTCCCTGTGGAGCGAGCTGCTGGGCGTCGAGGCGGTGGGCATCCACGACGACTTCTTCGCGATGGGAGGCAATTCCATCACCGGCGCCGTGCTGATCAACCGGCTGCAGGAACGGCTGGGCGAGATCGTGCACGTGGTCGTGCTCTTCGACGCACCGACGGTGGCCAGGATGGGCGCCCATCTGGAGCGCGAGCACGCCGCGGCGGTCTCCCGGGTCTTCGGTCTGACCCTCGATGGCGCGGAGGAGGGCCCGGGCGGCGGCCGCATCGGAGAGGCCGAGATCGCGCGTTTCCGCGAGCTGATCGTGCCGCTGGCGGCGCCGGCGCCCGCGCGGAAGAACCGGCGGGCGGTCTTCGTCCTGTCGCCGCCGCGCTCAGGCTCGACGCTGCTGCGGGTGATGCTGGGCGGCAATCCGAAGCTGTTCTCGCCGCCGGAGCTCGAGCTCCTGGGCTTCGGCACCCTGGCCGAGCGGCGCGACGCCTTCCCGGGGCGCGACAGCTTCTGGCTGGAGGGGGCCCTGCGCGCCATCATGGAGATCCGCCGCTGCGGCCCGGACGAGGCCCGGGCCTGGATGGCGGACCTGGAGGAGCGGGGCGTCACCACGGCGGAGCTCTACGGGCTCCTCCAGGAGGAGCTGGGCGACCGCATCCTGGTCGACAAGACCCCTTCCTACGCCCTCGACTTGGGGCTGCTCCGGCGCGCCGAGGAGGTTTTCGAGGAGCCCTTCTACGTCCACCTGATCCGCCACCCCTACGGGATGATCCACTCCTTCGAGGAGGCCAAGCTCGACCAGCTCTTCTTCCGCCGCGAGCACTCGTTCGGCCGCCGCGAGCTGGCCGAGCTGATCTGGCTGGTGAGCCACCGCAACATCGCGGATTTCCTGGCCTCGGTGCCGGCCCGGCGCCAGCACTGGGTGCGCTTCGAGGACCTCGTGGCCGATCCGGAGAGGGCGCTGCAGGAGCTCTGCGCGGCGTTGGGGGTCGACTACCATCCGGACATGGCCGAGCCTTACAAGGAGAGGCCGGCCCGCATGACCGACGGTCTGCACGCCGAGTCTCGCATGCTGGGCGACGTCAAGTTCCACCGGCACTCCGGGGTGGACCGGCGGACGGCCGAGCGCTGGCGGGAGGCCTACCGCCAGGACTTCCTGGGCGAGGCGGCCTGGGAGCTGGCCGGGGAGCTGGGCTACCCGGTGGAGCGGGCGGCGGCGGCGGCGGCCTGGAAGCCGATCGAGCCGGCCCCCGCCGAGCCGGGGAGCGCCTGGCCGCTCTCCTTCTCCCAGGAGCGGCTGTGGGTGCTGGATAGGATCGACCCGGGCAGCCCGGCCTACAACCTCCCCGTCGCCGTGCGCCTGAGCGGCCGGCTGGACGCGGGCGCCCTGGCGGCGAGCCTGACCGAGGTCGTCCGCCGCCACTCGGTGCTGCGGTCGTTCTTCGCCGAGACCGGCGATGGGCCGGTGCAGATCGTGGGCGCCGCCGGCCCGGTGCCGTTGCCGCGGGTCGATTTGGAAGCCCTGCCGGCCGCCGTCCGGGAGGTCGAGGCGCGGCGGCTGTCGCGGGAATTCGCGCGGCTGCCGTTCGACCTCGCGCGGGGCCTGATGGTGCGGGCTCTGCTGGTGCGCTTCGCGGCCGGTGAGCACGCGGCCTTCTTCACGATGCACCACATCGCGAGCGACGGCTGGTCGACCGGCGTGCTGATCGGCGAGGTCTCGGCGCTCTACACCGCCTTCCGCGAGGGGCGGCCCTCGCCGCTGCCCGCGCTGCCGATCCAGTACCTCGACTACGCCCGTTGGCAGCGAGGCTGGCTCACGGCGGAGGTCCTGGAGCGGGAGCTCGCCCACTGGCGCGAGGTGCTCGTTGGGATCCCGACGCTACAGCTCCCGACCGATCGGCCCAGGCCGCCGTTCCAGACCTTCCTCGGCGCGGTCCGGGGCTTCACCGTGCCGGCGGCCACCGCGGCGGCTCTCAAGACGCTGGGCCAGCGCC